>JBBRJB010000056.1:0-9928 GCA_038220085.1 Burkholderiales bacterium | reverse complement strand
CCTCGAGCCAGGGCCAGAAGGCTGCCGCGGCGAGCAGTCCGAGCGCGGTGAGCAGCAGGCCGACCAGCCGGTGCCGTGAGCCGAGACTGGTGACCACCGCACAGCCCGCGGTCCATCCGATCGCTATGAGCAGTGCCAGCGTGCTGCCTCGCCGGTCGGACAGCAGCAGGTGGATGACATACACCAAGGCGAAGCCGGCCAGCAGCAGCAGCGCCGCCCCGATGGCCAGACGCGCGGGTAGGCGCCGGCTGCCTCCCGGCGCCGGCGGGGTCACTTCAGGCGGTTCGACGCGATGTGCTGACACAAGCTACGCAGCGACTGGAAGATCCGGGTATTGTTGTTGTCGTCGGAACGCAGCTGAAAGCCGTACTTCTTGGATACGACCAGGGCCACTTCCAGGATGTCGATGGAATCCAGACCCAGCCCTTCACCGAACAACGGGGCCTGAGGATCGATATCCGCAGGAGCCATCTCCAGATTCAAGGCCTCGACGATCAACCCGGCCACCTCCCGCTCCAGTTCCGCCTGGTCCTGGGTCACCGCCGCGACCGGGTCGATGGCGGTCGGGTTGCTTGAATCCTGTGCGGGCGGTTTTGAATCCTGTGCGGTCGGTTGCGATTGCATGTACATCCTGAAAGACCTGAGTTTGCGATCTGGAATGGTGGCAGAAGATCAGCCGCTGAATTGGGGAATAATACCCTCCCATGAGCAGATTCGATCCGCTGAACCGAGACCCCGCGACACCCCGAGTCGCTCCCGTAGGGGCTGTCACCACACCCCATCGCCCGTTGACCGGCTATTACGAGGATGAAAGCCGGCGCCAGCAGTACGTGCGTAATATCTTCGACAGCACGGCCGCGGACTACGATCGTATCGAGCGCATCATGGCGTTCGGCAGCGGTCCCTGGTACCGTCAGCAGGCGCTCAGGCGAGCCGGCGTCGGCCCCGGGGCCGCAGTGCTGGATGTCGGCTGCGGAACCGGCTTGCTGGCCCGTGAGGCATTGTCGCTGGTCGGTCCGCAAGGGCGGCTGGTGGGCATCGATCCGAGTCCCGGTATGCTGGCCCGGGCGCAGCTGGGCAACGCTGAACTGCTGGAGGGTCGCGCCGAGTCGCTGCCGGTGCCTGACAAAAGCTTCGACTTCGTGACCATGGGGTACGCCCTGCGACACGTCGGTGACGTGAGCGCGGCATTCCGGGAGTTCTTCCGGGTACTCAAACCGGGTGGGATCGTGCTCGTCCTTGAGATCACCAAGCCGGCCAGCGCCATCGGGAGCGCGGCCCTCAAGCTGTACATGCGCGGTGTGGTCCCGCTGCTCGCCCGCGCTGTCAGCCGCAGCGCCGGTTCTGCGGAGCTTTGGCGCTACTACTGGGACACGATCGAGGCCTGTGTGCCGCCACAGCGGGTATTGGATACCCTGCTGCAGGCCGGCTTCACCCGCGTACGCCGTCAGTTGGAGCTGGGCCTGTTCTCGGAGTACCGGGCAGTCAAGCCGCTGGACGGGACCGGTCCCGGAAATGTCGTGAAACCCACCGGCACCTCGACCGGCACTTCCACCGGCACCTCGCGGTCCCTGTAGACGATCGTCTCGACCGGGACTTCGACGATCCGTTCGATTACCCGCTCGGCGCCTGCGACCGCCTGCGCCGCGGCGTAGTGCTCGCGAGCGTTCTGTCGCAACTGCGCGCGCAGGGCGCCCAGCCGTTCCTCGGTGCTCGACTGCGCACGCCTCGCATGAGTCAGCGCCGCCTGCAAAGCCGACAGCGACATCCGTCGGCGCGCATGCTCGGCGTGCAAGTGGCCGAGCACGCGTTGGGTCCGTGCCTCGCTCGCCTCTGCGCTGCGAATCAGCCGCGCCTTCTCCTGCGCGGTCCGCTGATCTGCCTCCAGTTCAGCCTGAAGGCGGAGCAGTTCATCGCGGTCCCGGGCGGTGGTTTCAGCCATCCGCATCGACAGTGCGGCGAGTTCGCGCTCGCGCGCCAGCAGCGCCGGCGCCAGCTGCCGGTTGTCCTCTTCCAGCTCCTGCAAGCGTGCCTGCAGCGCGCGCAGCCGCTCGTGTCCCCGGCGGCGGACCGAGCGCACGTGCCGGCGCGCCGCACGCGCGTGGGGGAGTCGGGCGGCCAGGTAACCGGCGAGCAGCGTCAGGGCCGCCAGGATGGATCCCGCCACCCATGCCGGAACAGTGTCCATCGCTGCACGCAGCAGGGCTTCCATTAAGCTGGTAATCCTATAAACTGTGATCCGTTCGACGGCCTATCATATTCGATCGGGGCTGCCTAGCGGATTCTGGCCGATGTTGCCTGGCCGCACCAGTATCGCAAGCTGCCGCACTCGCTCCTCCTGAGGAGCGGGATCGGGCTGAATCCCGGCGGTTGTGTCGTTTGCACGGCGGTGATGTTCACTGTCTACCGCATGTACTGTTACTATTGTTTGCAATTAAGGCAGGTGCCGGCATGTCGTGCAGTTGGCCGACAGAATCGACGCCGTCGAAAAGAAGGCCCCCAGGGCCCAGTCCAGGAGAGACGCCAATGACGCAACACCCTCGCAAGCCCGGGGCCGTTCCCGCGCTTGGTTTCTGGAAGTTCGCAGCCGCCGCCCTGGGGAGCCTGTTCGGGGCCGGTGACCGCCTCGTCATGCGCGCAGGCAACCAGGTCCGCGCTGCGATCCTGCATCCGCTCAGGCCATTTCCGCTGGCTCACGTGGCAGGCGGCGGCACCAGCTCGGCGCCCTCCAGCCAGGCCATCAGCGAGCAGGACACGCTCATGATGCGTGAGCATCACCATCCGCTGGGTATTGCCGGCCTGCCGTCAAGCACCCTGCAGCATGCCCATGCCTTGCTGACGCTGCTGCCGATGCGATTGCCGATGCCGCAGACCCAGCGCCATGGCCACGGCCAGGTCGCCCTCGAATGGTCCGGCGATGGCGGTCGCAAGGTCAGCGTGCTGATCGGCCAGGACGGGATGATGATCTACTCCGCGCGCTTCGGAACCCGGGGCAGGCTCGACGGCGCCGAGCCGATCGGCGACACCTTCTCGCCGGTGCTGGCCTACGCGATCGACCAGTTGAGCGACTGACCCACGCCGCCACGGCGGCACCCGACGCCGGCCCGGCTCAATAGCGCGTTAGGGTTAGCGATGATGATCCGCCGGCAGCCCGGGACCGCACAATGTGACCCTGACCACAGCCTGTTCGCCCGCAGTGGACCGGAGACAAGGCTGCGACAGACTCCTAGGAGGGGACATTGCATTCCGGATCCGTGCCGATTCTCGAAACCCGGGACATCTCGATGCGTTTCGGAGGCGTGCAAGCCCTGACCGAGGTCAGTTTCCAGGTCATGCCCGGGGAGTTGTTCTCGATCATCGGCCCGAACGGCGCGGGAAAGACCTCGATGCTCAACTGCATCTCCGGGCGCTACACCCCCACCAGCGGGCGCATCCTGTCGAAAGGGCGCGACATCACCACCCTCACCCCCAACCAGCGCGCCGGCCTGGGCCTGGGGCGCACCTTCCAGAACCTCGCCTTGTTCTCGCACATGTCGGTGCTCGACAACATCATGGTCGGCCGCCATCACCTGCTGAAGAACAACCTGCTGACAGGATCGCTTTATTGGCTGGGCGGCGCGCAACGCGAGGAACTCGAACACCGGCGCCATATCGAAGACATCATCGATTTCCTGGAGATCAGCCCGATCCGCAAGGCGATGGCCGGCACGCTCGCCTACGGCCTGCGCAAGCGGGTGGAACTCGCCCGGGCGATTGCGGTCAAGCCCGACCTGATCCTGCTGGATGAACCGATGGCCGGCATGAACCTGGAAGAAAAAGAGGACATGGCCCGCTACATCATCGACCTCAACGAGGAGTGGGGCATGACGGTGATCATGATCGAACACGACATGGGCGTCGTCATGGACATCTCCCATCGGGTCATGGTCCTGGATTTCGGGCGCAAGATCGCCGACGGCGTGCCGGAGGAAGTCACCCGCAACGAAGAGGTCAAGCGGGCCTATCTCGGCATCGACGACGAGCAGGAGGCTGCCTGACCCATGCAGCCCGAGTACGCCGACATCAGCAGGCACGACACGTTTCCGAAATTGCTGCTCCACAATGCGGCGAACTGGCCGGACGCCGTCGCCATGCGCGAGAAGGAATTCGGCATCTGGAACGAGTTCACCTGGTCGGATTACCGCGACCGGGTCAAGGAGATCGCCCTCGGGCTGTGCAGCCTTGGCCTGCGTCGCGGCGAAGTCATCAGCTTCATCGGCAAGAACCGCCCGGAAATGGTGTGGAGCGAAATTGCCGCGCATGCTGTCGGCTGCGCCTCGCTCGGCATCTACCACGACGCATTGAATGACGAAGTGGCCTACCTCATCGATTACGCCAAGGTCCGAGTCGTGCTGGCCGAGGACGAGGAGCAGGTCGACAAGCTGCTCGAGATCGCCGGGAAGACCCCCTGCATCGAGCACATCGTCTATTTCGATCCGCGCGGGATGCGCAAGTACGAGCACGCCAGCCTGATGAGCTGGGAGCAACTGAAGGCCGCCGGCGCAGCAGTCGAGGCGCGTGAGCCGGGCCGCTTCGAGGCCGACGTGGCGCTCGGGCGGGGCGAGGATGTCGCGATCCTCTGCACCACCTCCGGCACCGTCTCCCACCCGAAGCTGGTGATGCTGCAGTCCGGGCCGTTCCTGGCGCATTGCCTGGCCTATCTGCGGGTGGATCCGAAGCTGCCGACCGATGACTACG
Organism: Burkholderiales bacterium; assembly: GCA_038220085.1. Taxonomy (GTDB): domain Bacteria; phylum Pseudomonadota; class Gammaproteobacteria; order Burkholderiales; family Burkholderiaceae_E; genus Lautropia. The sequence continues at coordinate 5,191 of JBBRJB010000056.1, read as the reverse complement.
TCTCCGTGTTGCCGCTGCCCTGGATCATGGAGCAGGTCTACGGCGTCGCCCAGGCGCTGACCTGCCGGATCATCGTGAACTTCACCGAAGAGCCCGAGACGATGATGGCCGACCTGCGGGAAATCGGCCCGACATTCCTGCTGCTGGCGCCGCGCGCCTGGGAGGCGATCGCGGCCGATGTCCGCGCCCGCATGATGGACGCCACGCCCTTCAAGCAGAGGGTGTTCGAGCTCGGCATGAGGCTCGGTCTGAAGGCGCTCGAGCAGGGCCGGCGCTCGAAGTTCGCCGACCTGATCCTGTTCCGGCCGCTTCGCGACCGCCTCGGTTTCACCTATCTGACGTCGGCCGCCACCGGCGGTGCTGCCCTCGGCCCGGATACCTTCCGGTTCTTCCAGGCCATGGGCGTGCCGCTGCGCCAGATCTATGGCCAGACCGAGATGTCCGGCGCCTACACGATCCATCGCTTCGGCGATGTCGACTTCGATTCGGTCGGCATGCCTTTCGATACGACGGAAGTCCGCATCGACCTTGCCGACAAGGACGGAGTCGGCGAGATCGTCGCTCGCGGTGAAGGCATCTTCCTGGGGTACTACGGCAGCCAGGAGGAAACCCGCAAGGACTTGCGTGACGGCTGGATCTACACCGGGGACGCCGGTTTCTTCCGCAAGGAGAACGGGCACCTGGTCGTGATCGACCGGATCAAGGACCTCGCCATCACCAACGCCGGCACGCGGTTCTCGCCGATGTTCATCGAGAACAAGCTGAAGTACTCGCCATTCATCGCGGAGGCGGTCATCCTCGGCCACGACAAGCCGTATCTCGCGGCCATCGTCTGCATACGCTTCTCGATCGTCTCGAAGTGGGCGGAGCAGCGCGGCATCGCCTTCACCAACTACACCAATCTCGCGGGCCAGCCGCGCACGATCAGCCTGCTCCGCGACGAGGTCGACAAGGTCAACCGGTCGCTGCCGCCGGCGCAGCGCATCCACAAGATGATCCTGCTGTACAAGGAGCTCGACGCGGACGACGGCGAGCTGACCCGCACCCGCAAAGTGCGCCGCGGTGTCATCAACGAGAAGTACGCCGACATCATCGAGTCCATCTACAGCGGCAAGCCGACCGCGCATGTCGATACCCTGATCAGCTTCCAGGACGGCACCACCACCCGGATCCGGACCGACCTCGAAGTGGTGGACATGGCCGGGCACCAGGAGCCGGAGGCACGCCGGCAGGCTGCCACGCCGGCACACCAGGAGTAATGATGAACTTCGAACTGCTGCTTCAGCTGGTGGTCAACGGCGTCATCGTCGGGACGCTGTACGGCGTGGTCGCCATGTGCTTCGTGCTGATCTACAAGTCGACCCAGATCGTCAACTTCGCCCAGGGGGAGTTTTTGCTGATCGGCGCGTGGGTCTGCTGGTGGCTGCTCACCAGCATGCAGGTCCCGTTCTGGCTCGGCTTTCCCTTGACCCTGGTCTTCATGATGGCATTCGGCGTGCTGCTTCAACTGCTGGTGCTCCGGCCGATGATCGGCGAGCCGATCATTTCCGTGATCATGGTGACGATCGGGCTGTCGATCTTCTTTCAGGCCATGATGAAGTGGATGTTCGGCGTTTTCGCCAAGCCGTTCCCGGAAGTGTTCGCCACCCGGTCGGTCAATGTGCTGGGGCTCAATGTCCAGACGCCGTACATCATGTCGATGCTGGTGTCCCTGGTCATCATGGTGGGCTTCGCCTGGTTCTTCAAGTTCTCCCGGCTGGGCCTGGCGATGCGCGCGACGGCGTTCAACCAGCAGGTGGCCCAGAGCCTGGGCATCTCGGTTCGCAGCGTGTTTGCCATGTCCTGGGCGATCTCGGCGGTGGTCTCCGCACTCGCTGGCGTGGTCGTCGCCATGGTCAACGGCGTCTCGTCGGCGTTGTCCTTCTTCGGCATCAAGGTTTTCCCGGCCGTCATCCTGGGCGGCCTCGATTCGATCGTCGGCGCGATCGTCGGCGGCCTGATCATCGGCGTGCTGGAGAACGTGGCGGAGTTCGTCGACGGCCAGTACCTGCACCTCGGCAACCTCTACACCGTGGCGCCCTTCTACGCCCTGGTCGTGATCCTGATGATCAAGCCCTACGGCTTGTTCGGCACCCGTCAAATCGAGCGGATCTGAGTCATGGCGAGCAGCGCTTCAGCCCTCATCCCGTGCGGTCAGTTCAAGACCGATTACCGCAAGGACACGACCATCTTCCCGACGCCGGCCTCGCGCGGCCTCGCGATTGCCGGCGTCCTGCTGCTGTGCCTCGTGCCGCTGAAGTTCGGCAACTTTGAACTGCTGAGCCTCTACCAGCTCAATCTGCTGATCCAGATCGGCTACTACGGGATCGCCGCGCTCGGGCTGAACATCCTGGTCGGCTTCACCGGCCAGATATCACTCGGCCACGCCGCCTTCTTCGGTTTCGGCGCCTTCGCCTCGGCCTGGCTTAACAACCGCTGGGGTATTCCGGTGTTCTGGGCGATTCCGCTGGCCGGCCTGATGACTACCTTCGTCGGCATGCTGTTCGGCATACCGGCGGCGCGTATCAAGGGCCTTTACCTCGCGATCGCGACCTTCGCGGCGCAGTTCATCCTTGAGGATTTCTTCGCCCGCGCCAACTGGTTCACCGGCGGGTCCAACGGCACGCTGGCACAGCCGTTCAGCCTGTTCGGGCTCGAAGTCAGCGGCGACCGCCATTTCTTCTACGTCGTGCTGACGTATGTCGTGCTGCTCTATGTGCTCGCCGCCAACCTCCTGCGCAGCCGCGACGGCCGTGCCTTCGTCGCGGTGCGCGACCACTACCTGTCGGCGGAGATCATGGGCATCAACCTGACCCGCTACCGCGTGATGTCCTTCGGGGTCTCGTCCTTTTACGCCGGCGTCGGCGGCGCGTTGTTCGGCCACTACCTGAGCTTCGTCTCGACCGAGTCATTCACGATCCTGCTGTCGATCCAGTTCCTGGGCATGGTGATCATCGGGGGGCTCGGCAGCGTGATGGGTTCCATGCTGGGCACGATGTTCATGGTCCTGCTCCCCGAGAGCATCCAGTGGCTGTCGCAGTCGGCTGGCGCGGTGTTCCCGGCATTGACCGAGGGCCTGGCCTTCGTCAAGGAAGGCGCCATCGGTCTGGCAATCGTCTTGTTCCTGATCTTCGAGCCCGAAGGGCTCGCGCACCGCTGGAAGCTGATCAAGGCCTACTGGAAGCTGTACCCGTTTTCCTATTAGCCGCTGGTCATTGCCGATTACACTGAATTTCGAACCAGAAGAGGAGACTTGTGATGAAGACCCCCGTACTTGTCATCGCCGCCGCGGCGCTCACGCTCGGAGCCGGACCGGCTGCTGCCGCCGACCCGATCGTCATCGGCCACCTGGCCGACTATACCGGTCCGACTTCCGATGTCGGCAAACCCTATGGCCAGGGTGTGGCCGACGCACTGGCCTACATCAACAAGAGCGGTGGCATCGCCGGCCGGCAGCTCAAGTTCGAGACCGTCGATTACAGCTACAACGCGCCGCGCGCGATCGCCACCTACAAGAAGTGGACCGGCACGGACAAGATCGTCGCTGCTCAGGGCTGGGGCACTGCCGATACCGAGGCCCTGGTGGCCTTCGTGGCCAACGACCAGGTGCCGTTCTACTCGGCTTCCTATTCGGGCCACCTGACCGATCCGTCCGGCAAGGGCACCCACGGTTCCAAAGCCGCGCCGTACAACTTCTTCTACGGCCCGTCGTATACGGACGGCTGCCGGGCGCTGGTGCAGTGGGCCGCTGCCGACGCCAAGAAGAAGGGCGTCGCGCAGCCGAAGTTCGTGCACATGGGCGACAACCATCCCTATCCGAACGCACCCAAGGCGGCCTGCGCGGAGTACGCGAAGGAAAGCGGTTTCGAGGTCATGCAGCCGATCCAGTACTCGCTCAGACCGGGAGACTTCAAGGCCCAATGCCTGAGCCTCAAGGATTCCGGCGCGCAGTACGCGTTCCTCGCCAATACCGGCGGATCGACGATCTCGCTGCTGAAGTCCTGCGAGACTGTCGGCGTCGCCACCCAGTTCATGGGTAACGTCTGGGCAATGGACGAGAATGCCCTCAAAGCCGCCGGCGATGCCGCCAATGGCACCCTGTTCGTGGTCGGCGCGGCGGACTGGAAATCCGAGGCGCCGGGAATGAAGACGGTTCGCGAGATCTCCAAGATGTCCGATCCGTCCGGCAGCGAATACCGCGCCGTGCACTACATGCGCGGAATCTGCTCGGTCTACTTCATGCGCGACGCCATGGCCGCCGCAGCCAAGGCCGGCGAGATTTCCGGCCCCAACATCAAGAAGGCGATGGAGAACATGAAAGACCATGTGCCCGCGGAATTGACCGGCGTGTGCATTCCTTCGACCTGGACGCCAGAGGATCATCGCGGCACGACCAAGGTGTTCATCTACCAGGCCCTTTCCAAGGGAGACAAGCAGTCGATCGAGAAGATCGGCGAAGCGGATATTCCGCGCAAGCCCGAATGGCTCGGCTGGTAGTGCGGTGCCGGGCGGGCTTTGACCGGGGCAACGGCGAGGGCTGAGGCCATGGGGGCGATCGACCGATGAACCCCGCAGTAGCGGAAACCGCTGTGTCTTCACCGACGGTGGCGGCCGAGCCGGTGCTGACGGTGAACAACATCGAGGTGGTCTATGACGAGGTCATCCTGGTGTTGCGCGGGGTCAGTCTGTCCGTCCCCCTGGGAGAGATCGTCGCGCTGCTGGGGCCCAACGGAGCCGGCAAGTCGACGACCCTCAAGGCCATTTCCGGCCTTCTGCGCACGGAGAATGGCGAGGTCACCCGGGGCAATGTCCGCTTCATGGGGGAGGAGATCGCCAACCTGATGCCGGAGGAGATCGTTCGCCGCGGCATTTTCCAGGTCATGGAGGGGCGGCGCATCATCGAGGACATGACGGTGCTGGAGAATCTGCGGCTGGGCGCGTATACCCGCCGCGACAACGGCATCAAGCGTGACCTCGACATGGTCTTCGACTTCTTTCCCCGCCTGCGCGAGCGTACCGGCCTTGCCGGCTACCTCTCGGGCGGCGAGCAGCAGATGCTCGCGATCAGCCGGGCGCTGATGGCGCGTCCGAAGATGATGCTGCTGGACGAGCCGTCGATGGGCCTGTCGCCGATGCTGATCAAGGAGGTATT
>JBBRJB010000055.1:0-10000 GCA_038220085.1 Burkholderiales bacterium | reverse complement strand
ACCTGACCTATCTGGGCCTGGTCGAGTGCCCCTACGGCTACTGCATGGACGGGGTGTTGCTCGGGGATAGGAATCCGCCGGTGGCCTCGTGCGTCCCCGCCGGCACCACCTGCGCGCGTCGCTTGGCCAATGCCGGGCGTGTGAAGTAGAGGATTCGGTCGATGCGGTGGGCTAGCGGTGCGAGCAAACGCAGCAGCTGGTCGCGGCTCGGCACCCAGCGCCTCATGCTCGCGCCGCGCCGCGAAAGGGCTCCATCCTCAATAGCGGTAAATCGCGGCCAGCCCGCTGCGGGCGGGCATGCGCTCGGCCGGCACGATGACGACTTCGCCGCCCTTGCGCAGCACCAGTTCGGCCAGGTCGTCGAGGGCGTCGTCCACTTCGGGGTGCGCAAGCTCGCCAGCGTGCACCGCGCCGGTGTCCGCGTTCAGGCGCCCGGGCACGTGCCGATCGGCTTCGAGCAGCAACACGGCGACACGGCCTGCGAGCGTGGCGGCGGCGACCTCGGGCAGACGGTCGTCGCCGAGTTGGGCTGCGCGCGCCGCGCCGAAGCGCTCGACCAGCGCGGCGAGCCGCTGCAGGAGGGCTGGCTGCATCGTCTGCCAGGCGCGCTCGCGCAGCGCTTCGATGGCGAGCGCGTCGGGGTTGATCTCGACGCCCGAGCCGATCAACAACACGTTGTGGCTGACGGCGCGTAAAGGCGCGTGGTACTGCGCCAGCGCGGCGAGGATCAGCGGCAGGCCGGACGGCTTCGAGTGGTGCTCGATCACGCCACGGTCAACGGCGCGGAAGAACCGCTCGGTCTGCTGGTCGATCACCTCGCTCTTCGATCCGTGCCCGTGGCGAGCGCCGCCGGTCTTGCTGCCGTCCGTGCCGCGGCCCGAACCCCCGCCGCTGGCCGCGGGACCGGTGCCATAGGAGTGCGCGATGCCCTCGGGTTCGGGCAGGTCGTCGCCGAGCACGTCGGTGGCGGTGCGCGGCACGTCGGCAGCCAGCTCGATCTCGTCAAGCGCGTCGCGGTTGCCTTCGTACAGGCGAACGTCGCGCCGGTTGATCGCGAGCACCTGGAAGCGGTCGGCCGACTGCACGATGCGCAACAGCGGCTTTATGTGAAAGCTCGTCGCGACGATCGCCAGTTCGGGCACCGGCCTTTGCAGGCGAACGACGTGAAAGAGATCAGCCGCGCCAAACGCCGCCAGGCCTTCGGTGGTGTGGTTCCAGAAGTCGGCGTCGTCGACGAGGGCATGAAACGGTGCGAGCGCCGAGTCGACCGCCGCCGCCGGGTGTTCGCGCTGCAGCGACTTTGCGGCCTGCTCGAGCAGATTGCGAAAGCGGATCGGATCCTGCTGGTTGTCCGGGTGCTGCCGGTGCGTGGGCTGGTAGATCGAAACGCAGGGCCCCGCCCTGTCGGACAAGAGCTGTTCGACGTCGGGCCGGCCGAGCGTGACAACGCGATTCATCGCTCGGCTGCCGAAGGGCTGTCGCTGCGCGCGGCGGATGCCGCGTCGTCGTTCGCCTGGCGCGCGCGGCGGCCGGCCAGGCGCGCCTCCATCATGCAGCGCTTGTCGTCGCCGTCGGACTTGTTGTCGCCATTCAGGTCGATATGCACCTCGACACGAGTGATGCGATCGGCAAACCGGCCGAGCGCGGCATGAACCTCGCCTTCGAGTTGGAGGGAGGGCTCGGTGGAGCCCACGACGTTGTTGTCGGTGTTCAGTTGCACTTGCATGGAATTCCTTTGCTCGCGCGCGAGAGCACGCGTCTGCGTTGATTTCGCCCTGCGGGCAAATTTCATGCCGCGAGCCCGGATCCCGGTGCGACACCGGCAGTTGGCTACGCGAACAATTATATTCGCCCGATCGTCGATCTGCACCCCCTGCATACGGACGTGCAGCGTCAGCCAGCATCGTGCAGGCGTCAGCGAGTGTGGACCAGCCCGTGGGGCCGGCTGCGGGCCACGGTACGCCGGTTCGTCACCGGTCTTCGGCGGAATCGTCCCGATTCCTGCAGATCATCCACGAGGAAAGCATGCGGCTTACCCGGTTGCTGGACAGTACGCTCGACCTGAGCCTGCTCGAACGCGGCCACGCCTCGGGCGAGTTGCTGTGCATCGATCCCGAGCTGGCACTGGAATCGGCAGTCCGCACCTGCCAGGGGCTCGCGGTGAATACAACCTCATCTCCAACGCGATCCGATACAACCGCAGTCCGGACCCGTTCGTGCGGGTCAGCTGCGGGTCAGCTGCTTGACCTGCCGGCAGTCGCACCTCTATTATTTCCGACGGGGGCGTCGCAGACCCCCGTCAGACGCCTCCCGTCCAATTCTGCACAACCTGTCTTCGAGGTATGTGCCATGGACGCTTCTCCTGTATCCAATGACTTGGCGATCGAACCGGCCTGGCTCGAGCGCAGACGCGCGACCTCCCTGCCGCCGCTGATCCTCCTGTCCCGACTGTTCGCCGACGATAACGCGGCGATGCTCGCCCACGGGCTGGTGGTCTACGATGCCTTGTATGCCTGGGCTCGTGATGCCGGCAACGAATCGCATAACTGGCCGCCGGCCGTGCCCGCTGGGGCGTCCCTGTGACGGCGGTTCGATCGGGCGTCGCATCCGGGCAGGGCGATCGTAGAACGGCTGTCCCCCACGGTGTCACCCTGGCGCAGGCATTCCGCGTCTGGTTTCGGATCGCCTGCCTGAGTTTCGGCGGACCCGCGGGCCAGATCGCGGTGATGCACCGCATCCTGGTCGACGAGAAGCGCTGGATCGGGGAAGGGCGGTTCCTGCACGCGTTGAACTACTGCATGTTGCTGCCCGGCCCCGAGGCGCAGCAGCTGGCCACCTACATCGGCTGGCTCATGCACCGCACGCGCGGCGGCATTCTAGCCGGAGGACTGTTCGTCCTGCCCGGGGCGATCGCGATCATGGCGCTCTCATGGATCTACGTGATCTGGGGCAATGTGCCGCTGGTCGAGGGCTTGTTCTTCGGGCTGAAGGCAGCCGTCCTGGCGATCGTCCTGCAGGCGGTGATGCGGGTCGGCTCGCGTGCCCTCAAGAGCCGGGCGATGGTCGCAACGGCGGCAGCGGCGTTCGTCGCCATCTTCGTGTTCGGTATTCCTTTTCCGCTGATCATCGTCACGGCGGGAGTGCTGGGATACATCGGCGTGCGCACCGGCATGCCCGGCTTCCCGTCGGGCGGGCACGGCGGCGCCGGCGCGGGGCTGGCGGACAGCGACAGCCTGCTCGGCGAGGAACTGCCCGCGCACGCGCGCCCCGGCGTGCGCCAGGCGCTGACCAGTGCGTCCATCTGGCTCACGCTCTGGATCGTGCCGGTAGCGGTGATCCTTGCCATCCTCGGATTCGGGGACACCTTCAGCCGGGTGGCGATCTTTTTCAGCAAGATGGCGACCGTGACCTTCGGCGGCGCCTATGCGGTTCTTGCCTATGTCGCGCAGCAGGCGGTCGAGGTCCACGGCTGGGTCACCCCCGGCGAGATGCTCGATGGCCTCGGCATGGCCGAGACGACGCCGGGCCCGCTGATCATGGTCACGCAGTTCGTCGGCTTCATGGCGGCATGGCGCAATCCCGGCGATCTGGACCCGCTGCTGGCCGGCACGCTCGGCGGCCTGCTGACCACCTGGGTCACGTTCATACCGTGTTTCCTGTGGATCTTCCTGGGGGCGCCCTTCGTCGAAACGCTGCGCGGCAACCGCGCCATCGGCGGCGCGCTATCGGCGGTGACCGCGGCCGTGGTCGGCGTCATCCTCAACCTCGGCCTGTGGTTTGCGTTGCACGTGTGGTTCCGGCAGACGGTGCCCTGGGAGGGGTTCGGCATGTCGCTGGACCTGCCGGTGCTGGCCAGCGCCGCGCCCTGGTCGATCGCACTCTCGGCCGTCGCGATCGTGGCGATCTTCCGGTTCAAGGCCGGGATGCTCACCACGCTCATCGGCTGCTCGGTCGGCGGCGTGCTGCTGCAGTCGGCGGGGTTGTTGACCGTCATCCGTTGATGGTTGCCCCCGGCGTGACCGATGCGGCGTGCGCCGCTACTGGACGGGCACGTTGGCGGACTTGACTACTTCACGCCTGCGTTTTGCGTCTTCGCCGAGCCAGGTCGCGAGGTCCTGAGGCGTGGGGCGGGCGGTAAATGGGGCTGTAGCCTGCGCAGGAACGAATGTTGCGCCGATCGACCAATCCCTTCACCGCGAATAGCGGATGGCACACATGACGACGACAGGAAAGACCGCCACCCTCTACCGGATGGTCATGCCCGACCATATCTGCCCTTATGGGCTCAAATCAAAAGATCTGCTCGAGCGTCGGGGCTTCGCGGTGGAAGACCATCACCTGAAGACTCACGACGAGACCAATGCCTTCAAGCAGGAGCACGCGGTCGATACGACCCCGCAGACGTTCATCGGTGGCGACCGGATCGGCGGCTATGACGACCTCCGCGAACATTTCGGGCAGGTGGTCAAGGACCAGGACGAGACCAGCTTTCAGCCCGTCATTGCGATATTTTCAGTGGCGTTGCTGATGGCCCTCGCTCTCAGCTGGTACGCGTTCGGGAGCATCCTCACCATCCGGGCCTTCGAGTGGTTCATTGCGATCAGCATGTGCCTGCTGGCCATCCAGAAGCTTCAGGACGTCGAGACCTTCTCGACGATGTTCCTGAATTACGACCTGCTGGCCCGCCGCTGGGTCCGTTATAGCTATTTCTACCCGTTCGGCGAGGCGCTGGCGGGTATCCTGATGCTCGCCGGCGCCCTGATCTGGGTCGCCGCGCCGGTTGCGCTCTTCATCGGTACGATCGGCGCGGTGTCGGTCTTCAAAGCCGTCTACATCGACAAGCGTGAGCTCAAGTGCGCCTGCGTCGGCGGATCAAGCAAGGTGCCGCTGGGATTCGTCTCCCTGACCGAGAATCTGATGATGATCGCGATGGCTATCTGGATGCCGGTCCGGATTTACTGGCTCGGCTGACTGGCTCGGTTGACTCGCGCAACGTCGAAGCCGCCGCCGCATGCATGGATGGTGCCCGAGGCCGGGGTCGAACCGGCACGACCGAAGTCGAGGGATTTTCGTACCACTTCGGCTTTCGCCGCCAGCACAGCTGTTTGTGGTCTGGAGCACGCCTTCACCATAGCGCCGCGCAACTATCACGCAACGCCCCAGGTGCCCGCCGTCTGCTCTCTACACCTTCCCACGGCTTGCGCCGCGGGCTTGGCTCGGTATCAGCTCGAACGCTTGCGGCATCCAGGGCCTTCGCCGAGTTTGACGGGCTTCACCTCGGGCGTTTCCCCCCGAGGGCTCAAATCAAATCAAGTCCCTTGTGTCTACCAATTTCACCACTCGGGCATGGCGCCGCCTGCCGACAGCGCAGGCGTCGCATGCATCCGGCTCACAGCATCTTGCTGAGCACCGGCCAGACATTATCCAGCATCCGCGCCTGGGCCTTCGCCGTCGGATGAATCCGGTCGGGCTGGAACCAGTCCATGTCGTCGGCAAACCCCGCGAGGAGGAAGGGCACGAGCGGGATGGACTCGGATTCGGCGATGCGCCCGAACAATTGCCGGAACTGGTCGGTGTAGGCCGCCCCGAAGTTCGGCGGCAGCATCATCCCGATCAGCAGGGGCTTCGATCCGGCCTCCTTGGCTTGCGAGACCAACCGACGCAGGTTGGCCTCGGTGACCGCCAGGGACAGGCCGCGCAGGGCGTCGTTGGCGCCGAGTTCGATGACGGTGACGGCAGGCCGATGCTTGCGCAGCAGGGCGGGCAGTCGGGAGAGCCCGCCGGCGGTGGTTTCCCCGCTGATGCTGGCATTGACCACTTCCCAGCCCATCGGACCGGTTCTGCGCTCGAGCAGGTTGACCCAGCCCTCGCCCCGATCGAGCCCGTATCCGGCGGAGAGGCTGTCGCCGAGGATCAGCACCTGGTTCGCATCGGCGGCGAACGCCAGGTGCGGCCAGAGCGCGGCGATGACGGACCATTGCAGCAGCCGACGTCGCGCCGCCAGCGCCGGCCGCGGTACGGCCGGCATCAGCGGCGCTGTGGCGGGCATTGAGTCTTTTCGGGGTATTCCGATCGATCCGGTGCGCATCGCTAGAATCGGTCGCTCTTCATCCATTTTCATTCGAGGTCGGTCAATGCCTGTCATTCGTGTTGAGAAATTAGGCAAGAGCGTACCAGACGCTGGCAAGGACCTGACCATCCTGGACGAGGTGTCATTCACCATTGAACAGGGAGAGACGGTGGCGATCACCGGTGCGTCGGGATCGGGAAAATCCACCCTGCTGGGGCTGCTGGCAGGACTAGACCTGCCATCCACCGGGACACTGACGATGGACGAGGACAACCTGTTCGCCTGGGACGAGGACCGTCGCGCACGCTGGCGGGCCGACCACCTGGGCTTCGTCTTCCAGTCGTTCCAGTTGCTGCCGCAGATGACGGCGCTGGAGAACGTGATGCTGCCGCTGGAACTCGCAGGCCGTGCGGCCGCGTCGGACCGCGCGCGCGAGTTGCTGACCCGGGTTGGGCTGGGCGATCGGATATCGCACTATCCGCGGACCCTGTCGGGCGGGGAACAGCAGCGGGTGGCACTGGCCCGCGCCTTCGCGCCGTCACCGTCCCTGCTGTTCGCAGACGAGCCGACCGGCAGCCTGGATCACGCCACCGGCGCGCGCATCATCGACCTGCTGTTCGAGCTGAATGCGGAGTCGGGCGCGACCCTGGTGATGGTCACGCACGACCCGTCGCTCGCGGCGCGTTGCGCCCGCATTCTCGCGCTGGCGAGCGGACTGCTGATCTCGGACCGGCGTACCGAAGCGGCCGAGAACGCGACCGCACTCAACACCTTCCGTCAGCGCCGGCAATAGCGGAAGACGGCCGGCAGCCAGTCGGCAATCCGGCCCGCCGGCACCCCGGCGGGACCCAGATGCCGGGCCGCCAGGTCGGCCGCTGCCCCGTGAAGCCACACCCCCGCGCAGGCCGCGGTGACTGCGGTCGAGCCGACACCGCCCAGCGTGCCGGCCGCCAGGGCTGCGATGATGCCCGCCAGGACATCGCCGGTACCGCCGGTGGCAAGCACGGGGTTGCCGGAGGCGTTGATCGCGAAGTGATTCTGCGGGTCGGCCACGACTGAGCCGGCGCCCTTGAGGACGGCAATGGCGTTGAACTTGCGCGCCAGCGCGCAGGCCGCGCCGATGCGGTCGGATTGCACGCGGCCTGTCGGCAGGTCCAGCAGGCGCGCTGCCTCGAGCGGATGCGGCGTGAGGATGGTCGGTGCGCTTCGCTGGCGGACCAGGCGCACCAGTTCGGGGGTGACCGCCAGCAGGTTCAGTGCATCGGCATCGCAGACCATCAGGGCCCGGCTCGCGATGACCGATCGCAGGTACTGCCAGGCCTGCTGATCCTGGCCCAGTCCGCAGCCGATGGCGACGACCTTGAACCGGGTCGGGATCGGGTCGGTGGCGGCGACCATCGCGCGCATGATCTCGGGGCGGCGCGGATCGGCGGCATCCGACGAGCGGGCATCGCTTGCGATCGACACTCGCCCGGCGCCCGCGCCCAGCGCCCCTCGGGCTGCAAGACGGGCGGCCCCCGCCATGCCGAGGCGACCGCCCACGATCAGCACATCACCGGAGGTGCCCTTGTGCGCATTGACGCTGCGGGCGGGCAGCAGGCGCGGCACGGTGGCTTCGTCCAGCAGCACCGCGTCGGCCCGGACGCCTCGGATGGCCAGGGTGGAGGGCGGCGACGGCGACGGCGAGGTCGACGCCGAGGCCGACGCTTCCGCGGGTCCCGGGCCAGCGGGCTGAGGATCAGGCGTGTCCACCAGCGCCGCAATCCGGACGTCGCCGGCAGCCGCCAGCCCCGGCCCGGTATGCAGGCCGGGCTTGTCGGCGATCATGGTGACGGTGACGGTGGCAGGCACCACCGGTCCGCCGGCGATCGCGGCGCCGGTATCGGCGTCGATACCGCTCGGCACGTCGATCGCGAGCACCTGCGCGCGGCTGCGTTTCAGCCAGGCGATCAGCGGCGTCATTTCCGCCGGCAGCGGTCGCGAAAGGCCGATGCCGAAGAGGCCGTCGATGACCAGCGGCGGGCGTTGAGTCTGCCAGGCGCTCCGGTCGAACAGGGACAGCAGGCTCAGCCCGTCCGCGTGCCAGGCACGCCAGGCCGCGGCGGCGTCCTGCGGGATCGGGGCCTGTCGCAGGATCGTGTCGAATGCGCAGGCGCGCACGGCGAATCCGCGTTCGATCAGCAGTCGGCCGGCGAGCAGGGCATCGCCGCCGTTGTTGCCGGGGCCGACCAGCAGCACCACGGTGGTATCGGCGGGCAGGGCGCGCAGCATGCGAGTCGCCTGCGCTGCCACCGCGGCAGCGGCCCGCCGCATCAGGGTGCCGGGAGCGTACTGCGCGAGCAGGCTGGACTCGATCCGGCGGATCGCAGCCACGCTGTAGAGACCGCTGGCCAGGCCCACCGCTTCAGGGCTCCGCGAGCCGTGCCAGCGTCAGCCCGGCGAGATCGATTGCGGGCGTGCGCCCGGCGACCAGGTCGGCAGTGGCGCAGGCCGACCCGCAACTCATCGCCCAGCCGGTGGAGCCGTGGCCGATGTTCACGAACAGGCCGTCGAGCAGCGTCCTTCCCAGCAGTGGCGGTCCGTCGGGTGTCATCGGACGGGCGCCCACCCAGTAGCGCGCAGTTGTGAGGTCGAAACTGGCGCCGAACCAGTCGGTGGCGACCTTGCGCAACGTCCGCAAAGCCGGCTGCCGCAGTCGCAGCGCATGACCACCGATCTCTGCGGTGCCGGCGATGCGCAACCGACGCCCGAGCGGGGTGATTGCCGTCTTGTAGGCTTCGTCCATCAATGCCTGCGCCGGCGCCGTCGCGTCCGGCAGCAGGTCGATCGTGGCGGAGAATCCCTTGATCGGATAGATCGGCGCGGCGATGCCCAATGCCCGCAACAGCGGCACGCTGTCCACGCCCGCCGCGACAACCACGGCATCGCAAGCCACCGTGTTCGGCTCCGCGAGTCGTTGCCTGCCCAGGAGCAGGCCGCGGACACGACCCTGTTCATGGCGTATCGCCGCCACGGTGCGGTCGAAGACGAAGTTCACGCCGCGCGATTCAGCCAGCGCAGCCAGCTTACGGGTGAACAGCTGGCAGTCGGCGGATTCGTCATCCGCGAGGAACAGTGCACCGGCCAGCGATGCGTATGGCTCCAGCGATGGTTCCTGCAGGCGGGCCTGGCTGGCGTCCAGCAGGCGGTAAGCCACGCCTTGCTCGTCGAGCATGCGGCGGGCCGGCGCGTTCAGCTCGATGTCCTGTGGGGTACGGAACAACTGCAGGTAGCCCTTGCTGCCCAGGTCGTCGATTCCTGTCTCCTGTCGCAGCCGGTGAAGCTCCTCGCGGCTATAGCGGGCCAGGCGCTGCATCCGTTCCCGATTGCGGCGATAGCGCGGCGCAGCACACTCTTTCAGCCAGCGCGCGATCCAGCGCCACTGGCGGACGTCCAGCGCGGGTCGGAAGATGATCGGCGATTCAGCCTTGATCAGGTAGGAAGCGAGCTTGCGCGGCATGCCGGGGGCCGCCCACGGCGTGACATAGCCCGGCGCGATGATCCCGGCATTGGCGGCGCTGGAGCCCTGCGCGACGCCGCTGCGCCGGTCATAGACGGTGACGTCGAATCCCGCCTGCCGCAGGTACCAGGCGGTGGTGACCCCGATGACGCCGGCGCCGACGACGGCGATATGCTTCATGATCCTCCCGCACGGTTGATCCTGACAGACTACTAGAGGACCGCCAGCTCCCGGTTGCCGAATCGGGAGGGGTAGGCTTTGCGGATGGCCAGTTTGCGTTCGATCGCCTGGATGATGGCGGAGGAGAATCGGACGCCCTCGAACTTGCTGCAGTTGCGCAGCCCGCCGGGACTGAAGACGTTGATCTCGAGGATCTTGTCCCCGACGATGTCCAGCCCCACCAGGAACATGCCGTCGCGCAGCAGCTTGGG
>JBBRJB010000054.1:0-10110 GCA_038220085.1 Burkholderiales bacterium | reverse complement strand
TGCAATGCAGCCATACGTCAGTTCGGTATCGACACGGATGTCGTATTGAAGGTCGCCGAACTCGTACCAGTTCTCGTCGACATGGGTGCCGCTCAGGTGCGGGCGCGTCTGCCAGAGCTGGTCCAGAACGGCCAGCCACTGCGTCGAATAGATGAGGATCACGTCTGGCCGAGCGGCGGCCAGCGCGCGCCCCGCCCGCTCATAACCGGTGGCGAGGCGTCCCCAGGGAAGGTTCTCCGGTTTGAGCAGTGGCAAAGGCGAGCCGGGCACCAGGAAGGCTGCGACGACGCTCATCCGTACGCTCGCGCTCCGTCGTTGCGGGCAAGCAGTCCTGCCTTCTGCAGGTTCCACTCCATGACCGCATTGCCGGTCCCGATGACCGTGCCGTAGCCGTGAAGTTCGCCAGGTATCTCGGGATAGCCCATGGCAGCGAACATCCAGGTGAAGGCGCCCGACTTGACCTCGGCGAAAGCTTCATCGATGAACTGCGGCAGCAGCTGGAACACCTCCCGCGTGCGTCCCTTGCGCAGCAGGTCGATGATCCTCATGTCCCACTGGTAGCCTTCGAAGTTCTCCGGGTGCTCCTTGGACATGTCTTCCGGAATCGCGGGTTCTTCGTGAAAGTGCCAGTGCGAGAGCGTATTGGAGGCCAGCAGCACCGCTCGCCGTCCGGTCTTCTCGATCGCCCGGCGCGTGGCTTTGCCGAGAAGGTCCATCTCGTAGAGGCCTTCCTTGGTGTTCAGGTAATAGGGAGAATTATTGGCCGAGATCCCGACGACGGGAATGTCCCATTGCGGACGGATCATATGGAGCGTCGTGATGGTGCCGTAGTCCACCCGGAAGTTCGGATTGCGCATCATCTTGGAGACGAGCCCGCTCTCCCGCGCCTCGGCGCAGCAGGCTTCCGCCAGCTCGACATCGACCGTCAGTTCAAAGGTATAGCGGAACAGGTTGGGAAAGATCGGATCCACCGACTTGCCGCGCAGGCTGCGCACACCCAGGAAGTGGTGTCCAAGCTGAGTCATCCAATGCGGCGAATGAACCAGCAGGACGTCGGGCTTGAGTTCGTCGAGTGACTGTCTGGCGCGCTCGTAGGCCCAGCGCAGCGGTTCCCAGCCACCCTTGGAGCGCGGCTCATTCTGCGGCGGATTTTCACCATACACCAGATGAGGCGGATGAGGCGCAAGGAATCCGGCGATGATCTCCCCTGGCATCTGTTCCACCCCTCGGTTGTGTAGACTGATCGGATGCCGTGTGGCCGTCTCTGCACCCCACACGCACGAAAGAAGTTCACGAAAATTTCATACGTATACGTGCAATTTAATCTACCCTTCCAGGGATGGGGTGTCAACCTTGTCCGTTCCGGCGCCGAAGCGGCGCTGCGACTTCATTCGGAAGTGGCGATGACGCGTGTCCAGGCGGGTAAGTTCACGGCCGCTCCGCGCGCAGGGCGCGCAGCGAAGGCCCGGGCATGGGCCGAGCGTGACGTGGAACTCGATAAGCTGCTTGAGGACTTCGAGCTGGCCGGGGTCGTCTCGCATCTGCTGCGGCGCGCGCATTTTCGCGCCGAGGATATCTTCTCGCAGTACGCCGGCGACAGCCTCAAGCTGACGCCTCGCCAGAAGGCGTTGCTGATCAGTTGTTACCGCAACCCCGGCGCCAACCAGAGCGCGCTTGCCGACCATATCGCGCTGGATCGCAACACGGTCGCCGAGATGGTGTCGCGCATGGTCAGGACGGGGCTCCTGGTGCGCAGCCGGGATCCGCACGACGCACGCTCCTATCGTGTACACATTACGGGTGACGGCATCCGGATGCTCAAGGCGATCATGCCGATCGACCCCGTCATCGAGGCGCAGGTGGTTTCACCGCTACCGCCGGAATATCGGCCGCTGTTCCTGAAGTGCCTGCAACTGATGGTGGGAATCAGGCACGACGGGCCTGCTGACACTGACGTTGACAGCCCCGGTGGACAGCGGTGAAATCCGGTCCATCCAGTACGTATACGTTCTAATCGGTTCATCGAGAGAGGGTCTGCCATGCAGTTCGACTGGGGTTTACTGGTGCTGGCAATCGTCGTTCTCGTCGTCCTCATCGCGGTTGCCTGGTGGATTCTGTCCCGCCTGTATGAGCGCTCGTCCACCGAAACCTCGTTCGTTCGCACGGGCTTCGGGGGGCGCAAGGTGGTCATCAGCGGCGGCGCGCTGGTGATCCCCGTGCTGCATCAGGTCGTGCGGATCGGCATGAACACAGCCCGACTTGCGGTTGCCTGCGAGAAGGAGCAGTCGCTCATCACCCGTGACCGGATCCGGGTGGACGTCAGCGCGGATTTCTACGTGCGGGTGGAACCGGACGCCGCGTCTGTCGCCGCGGCCGCCCAGACACTCGGCAAACGAACGACGTCGCCTCCGGCTCTGCTGGACCTGGTGGGCGGCAAGTTCATCGATGCGCTGCGCGCCGTGGCTGCGGAAATGACCTTGGAAGAGTTGCACGAATCGCGCCACGTCTTCTCGGATCGGGTTCAGAAGATGGTGTCCCCGGGGCTGCAGTTGAACGGTCTCGGCATCGAGACAGTGTCCATCGGTCGCCTCGACCAGACCAGCCGCGAGTATTTCAATCCCAACAACGCATTCGACGCGGCGGGATTGACCTGGCTGACCCAGGAGATCGAGGAGCGCCGCAAGAAACGCAATGAAATCGAGCGCGACGCGCAGGTGGCCATCCAGCGCAAGAACCTCCTGGTAGAACAGCAGATGCTGGAACTGGGTCGCGACGAGGAGTACGCAAGGCTTGCCCAGGAGAGGGAGATCGCGATTCAGCGCGCGAAGCAGAGCGCGGATGTGGCCGTCGAGGCGGCACAGCGCAAGCGCGAAGCAGAGGAAGCCCAGATCCTGTCGGGTGAGGCAATCGAGAAAACCAAGTTGAGCTCCGACCGGGTGATCCGTGAAGAGCGCCTGGCCATTGATCTCAAGGTCCGGCAGATCGACCTGGACAAGGCGCGGGCGCTTGAGATTGCCGAGATCGAAAAGCGTCAGTCGGTCGAACTCGCGGAGCAGAAGCGCGAGATCGCCGTCGCCGCCCAGGCCAGCGCCGTTTCGACCGCCCGAGGCGAGGCCGAGCGTGCCCATGCGGACTTCGTCAAGGCGGAGGAATCGGTGATCTCCGCGCGTGATGTCGAGCGGGCGGAGCGTGCGGGACGGGTGGCGTTGACGGCGGCGCGCGCGGAAGCCGAGAAGCTCGCCATCGCGTCGGTGCAGGCGGCAGAAACGGACGCCCGCATCTCCGAGCATCGGGCGCAGTCGATGCGTATCCTGGCAGAGGCGGAAGTGGCCGCGGCCAAGCTGCGGACTGCGGCGGACGAGACGCGCTACGCCATCGATGCGGCCGGCAAGCGTGAAATTTACGAGGCCGAGAACGTGCAGTCGTCGGAGGTCATGGCGCTGCGCGTGAAGCTGGCCGTCGTTGAGCGACTGGAGGCCATCATTCGCGAAAGCGCTAAGCCACTCGAGCGTATCGAGGGCATCAAGATCGTCCAGTTGTCCGGTATGGATCCGTCCCGCGACGGCGACGGCGCCAGCCTGTCGGACCAGGTTGTCAAGAGTGCCTTGCGGTATCGCACTCAGGCGCCGATGGTGGATGCCTTGCTGAGCGACTTGGGACTGCCTGCGGGCAACCCGGGCGGACTGCTGCAGGTTCTCCAGGGGCAGGAGACCGGAGGATCGCCCAAGCCGCCGGCGATCTGAATCCGATGGGGCCGCGTCGCAGTGCGGCCCTGTTCGATGTCCTTACCTCACTCCCAGTAGCCTCCCCGCGAGTGGCTCTCATGGAGCCTCTCTTCATACTGGCGATCCAGCAAGGCGGCCTCGTCGTACTCGGGACTGTTCTTGACGGCGTCGCGCGCCAGGGAGGTATAGACCTTGCGCTCCGCCCAGTCGATATGGTCGATCCACCGGGTTGCGACCAGTACCTTCTTGCCGCCCGGCCACCAGTTGCGGGTGTCGATGACGAGGTAACGGATGGCCCAGGTTTCATCGTCGAAGACGAAGTCCTGGACATGGCCGATGCTGTCGTCGCTGGCCTGGATGTCGTAGCCGGTCACGTCGGCCGTGCTGCGCAGGTGACTGTCCTCATCCGACACCGGCGTCGGTTGCGTTGCCGCGCCATGTGTCGGATCCGTCTCGGCGCGGCGCGCCTCGTCTTTCAGGTCCTGGACATAAGGGAACAGCGGATAGTCGGTTGCTCCCCAGACGCCGCCCAGCCCCCAGTAGGTCGGATACCCGTAATAGGACATGTAGTCCTGCTCGTGCTGGCGCGACACCGGCTTGTGGGTGTCGATGTCCGGACTGTCCTTGATCTGCTCGCGGGTGAGGGTCACGTCGATTGCCTGACCCTTGGGCAGGGGGGTCTTGATGGCATATGGCGATATCAGGACCTTGCGTCCGGTCAGCCAGTTGCCGGTATCGGCTACCAGATAGCGGATCGTCCACTCCTCGTCGTCGAAGTAGGCCTCTTCCGCATGACCGATCTGGTCATCGCTTGCATTGATTGTGGCACCTTTCAAGTGGTTGACGCTTCGCAACATGGCCTCGCCTCCTTTCGGCTGACTGGAACATTCAAGCTCAGCACCGGGCATGCCCGGCATAGGGGTCGCGTCAGGCGGCTCCTTTCGACCCTGGCATTTCCGACCGGAACGACGGATGCCACACCAGATGGCACCCGCGCTCCCGCGCCACTCGTACTGCGGCGTTCTGACGAAAGATCACCAGCCATTGGTCGAGCACTTCCTCTGGCAGGTCGAACACGCAGAAACCCGGCTCGGGCTGCCAGACGCCGGCGGGATCTTCGCCGGTGGCAGGCAGCCAGCGCAGGTGGTAGGCCCGCACCGAACTCAGCAATTGCGCCTGCGTGCGGTCGTTTTCCGCCACCGGCGTCTCCTCGCCCAGCGGATTCCACGCCGTCATGATCGTGGCGGACTGTGCGTTCATTTTCTCCAGCCATTCGCGCAACTGCTGCGGCCCGTCGCCGATTCGCAGGAGCACCGGTTCAGCGGCCTGGGCAAAGTAGCGGGTAGTCTCGTAAGCCGATACCGTGCCGGCGGACGGCCGCGCAACGGCCGGGTGGCGGGCACGGTCGAGGTCACGGTCATCGGCGCGGATTCGGGCCGGACCACCCGCAGGAGGGGCATTGGGTCTGCTGGTGTTGTAGCTGGCCATCCGATCTTGCATTGCACGATCATGCCACGACGTCGGCTTCCTCGGCGAGTGCCGCCGGTCGCACGGCAGGGTCATGTGTCATGGCAATGCCCCCTACCGCTAAGATAGCTTGGGCTAGCTTCAACGGAGGTGGTATGAACACCACGGAACGAAGGCCTTACCGCCGCGCTCGCGTGGGAATCTGGGCGACGCTGGCCGGTCTGGGTGTATTGCTGTTCATGGCGCTGGCTGTTCCGCAGGCCCAGACGACGGGTCAGCGCACGGCAGTCGTGCTCTCCGTGGACGGCATCATCGGCCCCGCAACCGCGGACTACCTGACCCGAGGCTTTGAACATGCCCGTGAACGGCAGGCGAAGGCGGTGCTGCTGCGGATCGATACCCCGGGCGGACTCGATATCTCGATGCGCGAAATCATCCGCGCCCTCGTCGCTTCGCCGGTGCCGGTGCTGACCTATGTGACGCCGAGTGGCGCGCGGGCCGCCAGTGCAGGCACCTATATCCTCTATGCGAGTCACATCGCGGCGATGACGCCGGGCACCAATCTTGGCGCGGCGACGCCGGTGTCCGTGGGCGGCGGCCTCCCTTTCGGCGGCGACAAGGACAAGGCGCCGGCCAAGGATCCGGCCAAGGATCCGGCCGATGCGGGCGGTGCATCCGGCAGGAACGGCGAAGCCCTCAAGGAGAGCGAGACCGGCAAGGATGGGGAAAGCAGGAGTCGCCGGCCGCCAGGCAGCGCCATGGAAGCGAAGATGATCAACGACGCGGTCGCCTATATCCGTTCGCTGGCGGAAATGCGCGGTCGCAATGCGCAGTGGGCGGAGCTTGCGGTGCGCGATGCCGAAAGCCTGTCCGCCACGACGGCGCTCGAGCGCAACGTGGTGGACATCGTTGCCGACGACGCCGAGGATCTGCTGCGGCAGGCTCACGGACGGGAAGTGAAAGTGGGCATTGCGACGGTAGCGCTCGACACGAAAGACCTCCTGCTGGTCGCCTTCGATCCGGACTGGCGTACCCGGTTGCTGACTGTCATCACCAATCCGAATGTCGCCCTGATCCTGATGATGATCGGTGTCTACGGACTCATCTTCGAGTTCATGAGCCCCGGGGCGCTGTACCCCGGCACCATCGGCGCAATCAGCCTCTTGCTGGGCCTCTACGCCCTCGCGGCTCTGCCGCTCAACTTCGCCGGTGCCGGCCTGATGCTGCTCGGGTTGGCGATGCTGGTTGCGGAGGCTTTTGTGCCATCCTTCGGTATCCTTGGGATCGGGGGCATCGTGGCCTTCGTCTTCGGGATGACGATCTTGATGGATACCCAGGGAATACCCGGCTTTGAAGTCTCCTGGCCGCTGATTGCCGGCCTGGCGATAGCCAGCCTCGGATTAGCCGCGCTGGTTGCGCAGGTGGCGGTGCGTTCGTTCAGGCACAAGGTGATGGCCGGCCAGGAAGCGATGCTCGGGGCACGGGCGGAGGTGGTGGACTGGTCCGGGCTCAGCGGCCATGTCTTCCTGCGCGGTGAGCGCTGGAACGCCACGGCCGACCGGGCCTTGCAGGTCGGCCAGCGGGTCCGGATTATCGCGATGGACGGCCTCACTCTGGGTGTTGCCGTCGACGACAATGAAAATCCCAAGGGAGGGATCACCGCATGAGCACACTTTACTTTCTCGCACCGATCATTCTGCTGATCGCGATCTTTCTTGCGCTCGCGATCCGGATCCTTCGGGAATACGAGCGCGGCGTCATGTTCACGCTCGGCCGATTCACCGGCGTCAAGGGACCCGGGCTGATCCTGATGATTCCCTATGTGCAGCAGATGGTCCGGGTGGATCAGCGCACCCTGGTCCTGGACGTTCCCTCGCAGGACGTGATTTCCAAGGACAACGTGTCGGTCAAGGTCAATGCGGTGCTTTACTTCAGGGTCCTGATGCCGGAGCACGCGGTCATCCAAGTGGAGAACTATGCCCAGGCCACCAGTCAGCTCGCCCAGACCACGCTGCGCTCGGTGCTCGGCAAGCACGACCTGGACGAGATGCTCTCCGAGCGCGACAAGCTCAACCAGGACATCCAGGAAATCCTGGACCGGCAGACCGACGCCTGGGGGATCAAGGTGGCCAACGTGGAAATCAAGCACATCGACCTGGACGAAAGCATGATCCGGGTCATCGCGCGCCAGGCGGAAGCCGAGCGCGAACGCCGTGCCAAGGTGATCAGCGCCGAAGGGGAGGCGCAGGCGGCCCAGAAACTGCTGGAGGCCGCGGAGATCCTGGCGCAGCGGCCGGAGGCGATGCAGCTGCGTTACCTGAGCACCCTGGCCCAGATCGGCCAGAACAGCTCGACCATCGTCTTCCCGTTCCCGACGGATGTCGCCGGCGCTTTCGCCCGCACGCTGGATTCGCTGAAGCGACCGTCCTGACACTCCCCAAGAAAAAAGCCCCGCGCGGTTAGGCGCGGGGCTAATCCACCAAAGGAGGAGGTGGAGGAGACAAGGGAGATACTAGCAGATTCGTGGTGCGATGCAACATTGTCCTTGGAGTAGAGACTCTAAAACCACAACCATCCGCAGCGATCAATACGGGTCCGGTAACCCTGCAGCCTACCGTCCGGGGCCGTTGAGCAAGTCGCAGGCCCGCGTCCCGTTGCAGTTGTATCCTGGTTTTCGATGCCTCCGGTGCGGCAAAATTTTCCAGTTCTTTACATTTCCATTGGTTGATCATCGCCATGAGTACTCCGGGTTCGCAGGTCCTGACTCCATTCACCAGCCACGTGGCGGACGCGGAAATAGCGGATTTGCGCAGTCGCCTCGCCCGGACCCGCTTTCCTGATCAGCCCCCCGGCGATGCCTGGGCTTATGGCACCGAGCGTGGCTACATGCGGGAACTCGTCGAGTACTGGCGATCGTCCTTCGATTGGCGCGCGCAGGAGGCCCGGCTGAATGCCTTCGAACAGTATCGCGTCCCGCTTGCGGGCATCGACCTTCATTTCCTGCGCGCCGAGGGGGTGGGTCCTGCGCCGCTGCCCTTGCTCCTGTCGCACGGCTGGCCGGGGTCGGTATTCGAGTTTCTGGACATCATTACCCGCCTGACCGATCCCGGGCGCTTCGGGGGCGATCCGGCCGATGCGTTTACCGTCGTGGTGCCGTCCCTGCCTGGCTACGGATTCTCGTTTACCCCGGATCAGCGGCGCTTCTCGGTGGAGGACATCGCCGATTGCTTCGCGGCGCTGATGACCGATGTGCTCGGCTACCGGCGCTTCGGTGCACAGGGCGGAGACTGGGGCTCCTTCATCACGTCGCGACTGGGATACTGCTATCCGGAGCGACTGGCGGGCATTCACCTCAACATGATGCCGCTGCGGCGGGACGGCGAGAACATCGATGGCGGGGATCCTGCCCAGGCCCGCTATCGTGCCGAACTCGCCCACTGGCTCAAGGAAGAATCGGGCTACGTGTTCATCCAGGGTACGCGTCCGCAGACCCTGGCCTATGGATTGACCGATTCGCCGTCCGGACTGGCGGCCTGGATCCTGGAAAAGTTCCGACGCTGGTCCGATTGCGGCGGTGACGTCGAGTCGGTGTTCAACCGGGACGAACTGCTGGCCAACATCTCGCTCTACTGGTTCACCGGCGCGATTGGTTCCTCGTTCTGGCCGTATTACGCGCGGCTTCACGGCCCCTGGCCGATTCCGTCCGGCGCAACGGTGGCGGTGCCCACCGGCTACGTTGAATTCCCCTGCGAGATCCTGAAGCCGCCGCGTTCGCTGGCTGAAAAGGTGTTCACCGATATCCGCCGCTGGTCGGTGAGGGACAAAGGAGGGCACTTCGCCGCGCTGGAGCAACCCGAGGCCTTGGTGGAGGAGATTCAGGCCTTCTTCAGGACCTGCCGCTAGGAGCCTGTCGGAGTATGGCTACTTGGACGCGGCGGGCTTGGCCCCCGCCGGCGGGGCGGCACCCGCCGGCGGCACCGGATCGGGCACTTCGTTCTTGATCGGCTTGATCGTGCGCAGGTAGGCGAAGATCGCGCTCAGATCCGCGTCGGTGTAGTTCTTGTAGGCCGGGATAGGCATCGGCGGAAGGATCGGCCGGCCCTTGCCCATGTGGCGTCCGGTGCGGATCGCATCGAAGAAATTGCGCTCCGTCCACTCGCCCAGTCCCGTGTCCTTGTCGGGCGTCAGGTTGGCAGTGAAGCTCACCCCCCAGGGGCCGGACCATGCGGTATTGGTGCCGGCAGCCACGACGATCCACGGCCCGTCCGGCAGCTTCGGCGGCGGCGGCATCTTCATGTCCGCCGGATGTCCTGACAGCGCGCGGGTCTTGTCGGGCTCGGGACCCTCCTTGCCCATGATCCACGGTGTGTGGCAGTCGTGGCAGCCACTGGTATTGACCAGGTATTCGCCGCGCTTTACCGGGTCGTCGGCTGCCGAAGCCGGCAGGGAGAGCAGGGCGCAACTCGCGGCCATGGCGAGCGTCGTCGCCGGACGGAGAAAGGGTAAGGGGTTCATTTGACAGGCTCCTTGTTTTTAGTCAGGTCGGACGCGATCCATCGCTCGATGAGGGCAATGCCCTCGTCATCTGGAATCAGCGTGCCCAGGGGCGGCATCTGCACCAGGGCGTGTCGCGATCGCATGCGCCACGCCAGCACGCTGACATCAGGGCTGCCAGGCGCAATGACCAAGGCCTTGCCCGGCATGCCTGCCGGACGAAAGCGGCTTCTCTGATCGACGGCCGATGCCAGCACGCGGTCGCGGCTCTCGAAGGGCCGTACTGCCGTCTGCGCCAATACCACCCGGACCGGGGCCGGCGCGCCGTTGTGGTTGTGGCAGTGGCCGCAATTGCCGTGCAGGTAGCCGATGACGTCGCGTTCGACGACGCTAGCCGCAAACGTTCGGTGCCGCTGCGCCGGGA
>JBBRJB010000053.1:0-10172 GCA_038220085.1 Burkholderiales bacterium | reverse complement strand
GTTCTGGATGGCGACCGGCAAGCTTGCCGCCTCGGCCACCTTGCCCAGGAAGGCCACCAGTTCGGACTCCGGGACATTCTTGACCGGTGGGGGCTGAAGGATCACCCAGTCGGCGCCGACCTCGGCCGCCAGGCGGCACATCTCGATCTGGCCGTGCACACTCAGTTCGTTGACGGTCACCGCGAGCGGCACGCGCCCGGCAAGGTCTTGCGCCGTCCATTCGACGATCTGGCGGCGTTCATTGACGTCGAGCTTGTTGAACTCGGTGACGATGCCGAGGATGGCGATGCCGTGCACACCGCCCGCGACACAGGCGTCGAGTTGGCGCCGCATCGCCGCCCTGTCCGGCCGGCCTTCGGCATCGAAGAACGTATAGATCATCGGATAGATGCCGTGAAATTGTTCGCTCATGTTCTCTCTCCAGGTCCTTCAGTCGATCTTGGCGTTGGACGTCTTCACCACCGCGGCCCAGCGCTCGATCTCGGCCTGGACATGTTGTGCCAGCGCCTGGGGTGTGCCGGACAGCGGCTGGGCGCCGGCCTTGACCAGCAACTGCGCGATTGTCGCGACAAGATCCTACCTGAGTTTCTTCCGCCGGGAGCGGGCGGACTCGCGCATCGCCAGAGTGACGCCGCCCAGGGTCAGCGCCAGTGCCGCGAGCTTGGCCGGCCCGAGGGACTCACCCAACACCACGGCCGCCGCGACGACGCCGATGACCGGCACAAGCAGGGTCGCAGTCGATGCGGTGGTCGCCGGAAGCCGGCGCAATGCCTCGAACCAGGTCAGGTAGCACAGGCCCATCGGCACGACGGTCATGTAGGTCATGGCGGCCCAGCCTGCCCCGCCCAGTGCGCCGAACTCCGGCTTCTCGAACAACAGGCCGATTGCCAGCATCGGCAGGCAGCCGAGTCCGACCTGCCAGGTCACCGAGACGAGTGGCGACAGCGGCAGTTGCGACCAACCCGCGACGGTGCCCAGCGCGAAAGTGATCGCCGCCGCCAGCGCCAGCAGCACGCCCGGCAGTTTCCCGACGCCAACCGCCATCTCCTGGCCGCCCAGGAGCACCGCCAGGCCGGCCATGCCGAGGACGAGGGCAGCGACGCTCGCCGCACCAGGCTTGACGCCCTGCATCGGCCACGCCAGCAGCACCGCCCAGATCGACATGGTGTAGACCAGCAGCGCGCCTTCGCCGGCGTCGAGCCAGGACAAGGCGAGGGTCGAAAGACCCATCCAGCAGAACACGTTGATGGCCGCCGCGCGCATCAGGCGGGGAACGATCGCGCGCGGGACGAGCAGCGACTCGCCGCGCAGGGTGACGAGCAGCCCGATCGCAATCGCAGCGGCGATCCCGGACAGCCCGCGGGCAAACAGCGGCGGCCAGTCGGCCAGCACGATCTTGACGACCGGCCAGTTGATCCCCCAGCCCACCGAGGTGACGAGCAGACAGAAGAGGCCGAAGCCGCGGGAGTCGGACGGCTTCACCGAAGCCGGGTTTGCGAAGTCAAGGGCATGGCCGCATTGAACGTCGCTTCGCGCCGAAAGTCACGCGCGGGACAGTCACGCCCGGGACAAGTCACGCCCCGGACCACGCGGCACTCCGATGCGACCGGCCCGGGCTCACTCCGCCGGCAGCGGTCGACCGCTTTGCGGCACCTTGCGAACGTCTTTCAGGTCGTAACCCAGTTCTCCCAGCCGTCGCAGGTGGGCATCCAGGTCCGCGGCGGGGATGGTGGGACTGCGGGCCATGATCCAGGCATAGTCGCGCGCGCTGCGCCCCACGATCGTCTGCGAGTAGTCGTCGTTGAGGTGAACCACGACGTATTCGGCCTTGATCGGCCAGATGAACTGCATGCCCCATACCGCGTTCCCGGTATCCGGCCGCACCGTACCGGTCGGATGCATGGCCTTGACCGGCTCGTCGAAGCCGCCGTTGCGATAGCGGAAGGTCGTCTGGATCAGTCCTTCGGCATCGAGCCGGTAGGTCTCGACCGCATCATAGGCATTGCGCTCGATGAAGGACGGGACATGCGCGATGACATACCAGTCACCCATGAAGCGGGGCAGGTCGACACGGTCAACCGCGGGAATCGGTTTCGTACCGGTGGTGCTGCAGGCGACCATCGTCATCGCGCCGAGGCCGGCCATCGAGGCCAGGCGAAGCATTCGGAACAGGGGCATCTTGGGTCCTCCGTGAGTGCGCCGGATCACCGGCTGCGTGAAAAGCGGTAGTGGCAGACGAGCCACTCCTGCCCGTCGGCATAGCCGAACAGCTCCGAGCAGGCCATCCAGAACATCCGCCAGCGCTGGAACCAGAGCCGTGCAGTCGACTCGCCGTACGCCTGCGTCAGCACTGCCAGGACCTCGTCGCGATGCGCATCCTGGTTCTGCAGCCAGTGATCGGCCGTGCGCCGGTAGTGATTGCCGTCGACCTGCCAGCGCTGCTCGATCCGCAGGTCGTTCTGGAACCAGAGCAGCGTGTCCGCCGCCGGCATGAGTCCACCGGAGAAGAAGTGGCGGCCGAGCCAGTTGTCCTCCCCTTCGGTCTCGAAGGGATAGAGGAAGGTCCGGTGGGCGAAGATGTGCACGAACAGTTTGCCGCCAGGGCGCAGCCAGTCGTTGATCCGGTCGAACAGCGTGTCGTAGTTGCGCATGTGCTCGAACATCTCGATCGACACGCAGCGGTCGAACTGCTGCGCATCCAGCGTAAGCCTGTTCACATCCTGGGTGATCACGCGCACGTTGTGCAGGCCGAGGTCCCGGCACCGCCCTTCGATGTGGCCGCGCTGGGGCCGGGAATTCGACACCGCGGTGATCCGGGCGTTGGGATAGCGCTGTGCCATCCAGAGCGTCAGCGAGCCCCATCCGCAGCCCAGCTCCAGGATGTCCTGGCCATCGGCCAGTTCGGCGCGGCTGCAGTACAGCGCCAACATCGCCTCCTCGGCCTGGTCGAGTGTCTCGGTCCCGGCGGGGTAGTAGGAACATGAATACTTCAGGCGGCTGCCGAGGCAATGCTGGAAGAAGGCCGGCGGCAGTTCGTAGTGCTGGGCGTTGGCGGTATCGGTGTGGATGGCCAGCGGGCTGAGACGCAGCTGCCCGATACGCGCCTGCAGGCGCTCACCCTGTGCTCCCGGACCGCCGGCCCTTTCCTCCCGCAGCCGCTGGGCGCACAGGCGGCGCATGCCCCGCCGCAGCAGCCAGTCGGGCACTCGTCCGCGCTCGGCCCAACCCAGCAGGCCTGGGGCCGGTCGGTCGCGCGGCAGTTCTTCGATCAGTGCAGTGGCGGTATTCATTCGATCAGTCCTTTTCCGGTTGGTCTGGAAGTTGTTCGTCACGCTTTGGGAACCAGGGAAACAGCATCGGCGTGCGCCGCTGGTAGTCCCGGTAGTCGTCACCCCGGGTGCGCAGCGCCTGCGCCTCGGTGTAGGGGATGCCGCTGACGTAACGCAGGAACAGGTACATCACGACCGGCCCCATCCACGAGAGCCATGCCATCGGGGCGCCCACCGCCAGTGCGACGTAGGCGAACCAGTGGAGCCATTCGAAGAAGTAATTGGGATGGCGCGAATAGCGCCACATGCCCGCCCGGCAGGTCCGTCCCTTGTTTGCCGGGTTGGACCGGAAGCGCGCCAGCTGCCGATCGGCGATGCCCTCCCCGAGTACGCTGCCGAGCCAGATGACAAGTCCCAGCAGCATCCACGGGAACGGCGTACCGACCGGGTTGCCGGCCACCGCCAGGAATGGCAGCGAGAAGAGGACCACCAGCAGCGCCTGAAACTGGAAGAACAGGAACCACTTGCCCTGGTGGCCCTGCCAGTGATCGCGAAGGTACCGATAGCGGCCGTCCTCCGGCTCTCCTCGCACGCGCTTCCAGAGATGCAGCGCCAGGCGCAGGCCCCATAGACCGCCGAGCACGGCCAGTATCGTCCGCGGCAGTGCCGAGCCTTCGCCCAGGACGGCGAGGACCACGGCGCTCGCGCCCAGCGCGCCCGCCCAGATGACGTCGACGATGCCCGCGTTCTCCCGCTGGCGCTGCCACCACCAGCCTGCCGTCATCGCGACAGCCACGGCCACCCAGACGACTCCGAGCGACCACCACGGACTCATCGCAGGCTCCCGTCCCACGCCCGCAGCGCGGGGCGCGGGGGCCGCTCGGACCATCGCAGCGCAAGCCCGCTCAACAGGGGGATCGCCAGCGCCCAGCCGAGCGAAAGCCACAGCAGCGCCGGCCACAGCGGCTGCGCGAACACCACCGCGTCCCATCCCCGCGAGGCTCCGAGGTAGGCCATCGGGGCGCCCACTGCACCGAGCAGCGCGCCGGTCCAGGGCCTGCCCTGCAGCCATCCCAGCGACTGGGTGATCGTCAGCGAGAATGCAACCCACAAGGCCAGGATCCACAACGGCGCACCGCCCTCCGGCAGCGCCGGCGTTGCCGCGCCATAGCGCAACAGGCCGCTGGCAGCGAGCCCGCCCTCGAGCAGCACGCCCGATGCCAGCGCGGTAGCGGCCAGCCGCAGTTCCAGCCCGCGCCGCGACGCCACCGACAGTTGCCAGGCGGCGAACACTGCCGTCGCTGCAAGCGCCGGCCAGGTCAGGCCGCGGCCGGCGCCGACCACCGTGGCGAACCAGACCAGCTGGTACCCGACCAGGTTGCTCCAGAAGCGAACCGGCGTGATCGGGAACCGCCCCGGCTTCATACCGTGCGCGCTCATGCCTCCAATCCGCCGGTGCTCGAGCCCGGGGCCGCCGGCCGATAGCCGGGCCTGGCGAGCAGCAGATGCGCCACTCCGATCGATCTTTCGCGGAAACCGCCTTCGCAGTAGGCCAGGTAGAACTCCCACAGCCGGATGAAACGGTCGTCGAAGCCCTGGCCGCGCACCCGGGGCAGTTGCGTGAGAAAGCGCTCGCGCCACGCCTGAAGGGTCCGGGCATAGGACAGGCCGAAATCCTCGAGGTGGATCAGTCCAAGGTCGCTGGCACGTGTCTTTGATTCGAGCATGGCGCTGACCGACGGGATGAAGCTGCCCGGAAACACGTGGCGCTTGATGAAATCGACAGCCTTCACCGCCTTGGCGTAACGATGATCCTCGATGGTTATCGCCTGTACCAGGGCGACGCCGTCGGGCTTCAGCAACCGGCCGAGCTTGGCGAAGTACTGGTCCTGGTACTGCGCACCGATCGCTTCGATCATCTCGATCGACACCAGCTTGTCGTAGTTGCCGTCCAGGTCGCGGTAGTCATTCAGCAGCAGGGTGACCCGATCGCCGAGACCTGCCTCCTCGACCCGCCTGGCGGCCATCGCGTGCTGCTCGCGCGAGATCGTCGTGGTGGTGACGTGGCAGCCGTAGTGACGGGCGGCGTGCACCGCGAAGCCACCCCAACCGGTGCCGATTTCGATCACCCGGTCACCGGCGCGAAGGTCGAGCTTGCGGCAGATATGGTCGAGCTTGCGAGCCGAGGCCGCCTCCAGCGTATCGTCCGCGCCCGCCCAGAGTGCCGACGAATACATCAGGTCCGGCGACAGGAACAGCCCGAAGAAATCATTGCCGAGGTCGTAGTGCGCTGCGATGTTGCGGCGGCTGCCGACCCGGGTATTGCGGCGCAAGTTGTGCCAGGCGCGCATCGCCCAGCCGCCCAGGCTCGCCAGCGCCGTCTCCATGCCGTCGAGAAGGTCACGGTTGCGCACCAGCAACCGCACCAGCGCCACCAGGTCGTCGCAGCGCCAATGCCCGTTCATGTAGGCCTCGCCGGCACCGACGCTGCCGTTGATGGCGATCGCACGATAGAACGCCGGATCGCCAACCTGGATGTGGACCTGCAATGCCGGCGCGGCACGCGACATCGATCCGAGTTCGCAGGTGCCCAGCGCGTCCTCGATCACAAGGCGGCCATGATCGAGCCGACCCAATTGAGCCAGCAGACGGTTCCTTAGCACTCTGTCCAGGGCGCTGAATCCGGCGGGCGGAGAGTCCTCGATCCGTCGTGACGGGTTTGCGGCGGCAGGGTTCATTGCGGACCTCGAAGAATGCTCGGGTGAGTGTGGACAGGATTGCGCTTCAGCCAGAGGCGCAAGGCCTGCCAGTGGATTGCGCCGACGACCTGCGCGGTCATCAGTGGATAGCGCCAGAGAACCCGCGCCAGTGAGTGGGCGTCGATCGGACGACGATGGAGCAGCAGGGTGGCGTCGAACTCGCGGGTGTCACCCCGCAGGACGTCCATGTGCACGCGCAGGTGGCCGGCGGGGGCCGACATCCGCCAGGCGTAGCGGCGGTCCATCGGCATGAAGGGTGAGACGTGAAAGCGCTTCTCGAACGACCATTGCAGACCCCCGGCGGTACGACTGGCCTGCTCGGCCGGCAACACGTAAGTGTGCCGCTCACGCCAGGGGGTGTTGGTGATCTCGGCGACGATGCAGTCGAGCGTTGCGCCGTCGGCCTCGAAACAGTAGTAGAAGGTGACCGGATTGAAGACGAAGCCGCCGAAACGCAGGTGGGTCAGCACACGGACCGGTCCGGCCGGGCGGCGCCCGATTGCCTTCAAGACGCAGTCGCGCACCGATTCGGACAGCGGCCTGTCGCCCGACCCGAGGTAATCGCTGCGCCGGAATTCGGCCAGGTTGCGGCGACCGACCGACCACAGCCAGCGACCGTCGAAGACCCGGTCGAGTTCGTCGAGGTCCAGGTAGAGTTGGGCCATGCGATAGCCGAAGGCATGCGGATGCGGCGCGTGACGCCGATGGCGCACCACCCCTTCGTAGACCGCGCTGGCCAGGGGCGCGGCTGTCCGGTCGCGGTTCGCGACGATCATGCGGCCGCCTCCCAGGCAGCGGTCACGGGTTCCGAAGCAGTCACCGCAGCGGGTGCACCCCACTTCACGCCGAGCGCGGCGGCCACCTCGACCGCACTGCGCATGCCGTCTTCATGAAAGCCCCAGCCCCAGTACGCACCAGCGAACCAGGTGTGCCGCTGCCCCTGCACCTGCGACTTGCGGGCCTGGGCAGCGACGGCGGCGTGGCTGTAGACGGGATGGTGATAAAGCATCCGCCGCAGGATCTTCGAGGGTTCGATCGCCTCGCTGCGGTTGAGCGTGACGATGAACGGCTCGGGCGACTCGAAGCCCTGCAGCAGGTTCATGCAGTAGCTGACCGTGCAGGCCTCGCCCGGCGCGGCAGGCACGAACGCATTCCACGCCCCCCAGGCCTTGCGGTTGACCGGCAGCAGCGACGCGTCGGTGTGCAGCACGGTGTCGTTGGCCTGGTAGGCAATCGCCCCGAGCACGGCACGCTCGCTCTCGCTGGCATCCGCCAGGAGGGCGAGGGCCTGGTCGCTATGGCAGGCGACGACGACCTGGTCGAACCGGTGAGTCCCCGAAGCGGTGTCGATCCGCACGCCCTGCCGCTCACGATGGACCGCCCGCACCGGGCAGTTCAGGCGCTCGTCGACATGCCAGGCGGCGCGCAAGGCCTTGACGTAAGTGGCAGAACCACCGCGCACCACGCGCCACTCGGGCCGGCCGCTGATCTGCAGCATCTGGTGGTTGGCCATGAACTGAACGAGATAGCGTGCCGGAAACGCCAGGATGCGGGCCGCCGGCGAAGACCACAAGGCAGACGCCATCGGCACCAGGTGGTCGTCCCGAAAGGCGCTGCCGTAACCCTCGCGCGACAGATACTCCCCCAGTGTCGGACCGGGGCCGGCCGCAGTGAGCAGGGCCGGTGCCTCACGGTAGAAGCGCGACAGGTCGCGCACCATGCCGAGAAACCGCGGAGAAAAGAGGTTGCGGCGCTGGCAGAACAACGTATCGAGCGTCGAGGCGTTGTACTCCAGGCCGGTGGCTTCGTTGCGTACCGCAAAGCTCATCGTCGTCGGCTGCGACGCGACACCCAACTCGTCGAACAGGCGATTCAGCAGCGGGTACTGATGCGGATTGTGGACGATGAAGCCGCTGTCGACCGTATAGTGGCGGCCCTGCATCTCGACGTCATGGGTATGGGTGTGCCCGCCGACATAGTCGCCGGCCTCGAACAGAGTCACGGCGTATCGGCGCGACAGCAGCCATGCCGTCGCCATGCCGGCGATTCCAGAGCCGATGACCGCGATGCGCATGTCTCAGCCCCGGGCCTTGGCCGCCACCCAGGCCGGGACCGGTTTGAGGTCGTGCACCAGCCCCACCGCAGCGAGCAGCCTCAGCCCGTAGTAGGTGAGATCCAGTTCCCACCAGCGGAACCCCTGTCGGGCCGATCCGGAATAGAAGTGATGGTTGTTGTGCCAGCCTTCGCCGAAAGTCAGCAAGGCGAGCCAGGCGTTGTTGCGGCTGTCGTCACGGGTCTCGAAACGCCGCGTGCCGAAGCGGTGCGCCAGCGAATTGATGGTCACGGTGGCATGGAACAGCACCACGGTCGACACGAAGAAGCCCCAGGTGAGCATCTGCCCCCCCGTCGTTCCGTACTGGGGCGCATAGGCTTCCAGCAGCGCCCCCGCCCCGAACAATCCGAACCCCAGCAGCACCGGCACCAGGGTGTCGTAGCGGTCCAGCCAGCGCAGTTCCTTGAACCGCGCCAGGTCCGGGATGCGCTTCCAGTCGGTCCGGAATCCGGCCGGCGTCAGGAACCAGCCCATATGGCTCCAGAGAAAGCCGTGCAAGGCGGGCGAATGCGGATCCTGGCTGGTGTCGGCGTAGCGGTGATGATGACGATGCTGGGCCGCCCACCAGAGCGGTCCGCGCTGTACCGACGAAGCACCGATCACCGCGAACATGAACTGCATCTGCCGCGACGTGCGAAACGTGCGATGTGCGAAATACCGGTGATAGAAACCGGTCAGGGCGAACATGCGCACCGCGTAGAGCGCCACCGCCACCGCGATCGCGATCGGCGACACACCGACCCAGATCACCGCGAGGCAGGCGACGTGCATGGCGACGAACGGCACGGTTCGCAACCAGTCGATGCGCTCGGCCGCTGCCGCGTCGCGCGGACCGGCCAGCATCGCGGCACCCGGCTCGGACCCGGTCGGGGCGGTATCGACCCAGCGCCTTATCTTGCCTGCCAGCCCGGAGGCGGCGCCTGACGGGACATCAAGGGCTGGCCCGTCCGCAGCGGGGGCGGACCGGGTTGATTGCGACATTCGGCTCTCCTGACGGGGTTGTCATCAGGAGATACGAGCGGATCGGGCGCCCGGATGCAGCCCGGGCCGCTTCAACTCATCCTTGCTTGATCTCGCCCTTGGCCACGATCGGCCCGGTCGCGACGCCCGCGGGTGCTCCGCCGGGCGGCTCGAGGGTCACGGCAAGCGTCGAGCCGGCGGCCAGGGCCCGCCGCAGCGCTGCCGGCACCGCCACGGTGTGCGACTTGTCGATCGACACCAGCCCAAGCGAGCGAGCGGCTTCACCGGGCGGAATCAGCCAGAGTTCCGGAACCCGGCCCTGGGCGTCGGCAGCCGCCGGAACCGGCACCATCAGCACCGTGCCGCGCACCGGGTCCACCGACGCCAGCCAGGCAGGCCGGCCGTCATCCTGGGCCAGCGTGGTGACCGGCTTGGCCGCCTGCTCTTCGGCCACGGGGGGCGAGGCAGGCGACTGCCACTGCGGTCCGATCACGATCGCGGCCACCGCTGCCGCTGCCGCGAAGCCGGTTGCTGCGCGCCAGAAGCCCACGCTCCACCAGAGGCCTCGCGGCGCCTCCGGCTGGGGTTCCCAGCCCAGACGCCGGCGGATCGACGGCCAGACACCGGCGGGAACCTCGGCCGGCGCGAATTCGGCATGAAGCGGCTCCAGGCACCGCTCCCAGTCCGAGACCAGCCGGGCGAAGGTGGGGTCGCCGGCGATGCGGGCCTGCACATCCCGGCGCTGCGCCTCATCCAGTACGCCGAGCACGTATTCGCCGGCCAGCAGGTCGGGGGTCGGTGGTTCCAGCCCGCCGGCGTCAGCGGGATCGATCGGATGGCTGCTCATTGCTCTAGGCACGCACGAAGCTGCATCAGGGCCCGCCGGATCCAACTCTTGACAGTGCCCAGTGGCGAGCCGCTGCGGCTGGCCAGTTCCTCATAAGTGGCGCCGTCGAAGAAGGCGGCATGAATCAGGGACCGGCGGTTCTGGTCGAGTTGCTTCATGCAGTTGCCCAACCGGACCCGGTCGGCCGAAGCCTCCGCGCCCTGCTGCGGGGTCGCGCCCGGATC
>JBBRJB010000052.1:0-10196 GCA_038220085.1 Burkholderiales bacterium | reverse complement strand
TTGCGATGGGCGTGGATCGCCAGGCGGGTCGACTTGCGCAAGGCCGAGAAGCCCACCAGGCCGACCGAATTCAGGCTGACCATGACGCAGGTATTGCCGAGTTCTTCCACCAGATCGTGGCGCCGGCGCATTTCGTCGAGGTCGCCGGTGATGTTCACTGCGTACATCACCCGCCGACCGCTGCGGTCCGCATGGCGATCGATGACGGCCATGACCGCCCGCAAGCGGACTTCGAAGGGGCAGGCGGGGCCGTCTGCCTGCAGTTCGTCGTCCTTGATGAAATCGATGCCCCCATCGCAAAGCTGCGCGACCACCGCCGCGGTCTCCTCCGGACCCAGCCCGACCGAGGGCTTGATGATGGTGCCGATCAACGGCCTGTCGAGAACGCCGCTGAGTTCGCGCGTACCGGCAACACCGAAGCCCGGGCCGGGATAGGCCTCGGCGAAGGCCGACGGCAGTTCGATGTCCAGCAGTTTCAGCGCGGCCACCTGCTTCAGCTCGAACAGGTTGCCGGCAACCGTGGCCACCAGGTTCGGCAGCGACGCGCCGAAGTTTGCGAGCGGCCACGACAGCGTCATCGCGTAGCGGCGGCCCTCGGCCACCGGCCGGTCCGCGGGAGCGACTTCGGTCAGCGACTCGACGCGGGCAGCGGCCCGCTCCTTGAGCGCCTCGTCCTCCTGTGGCAGGGCGATGAAGGTTCCGGACGACTGCTCGCCGGCAATCCCCGCCGCGACCACCGCCGGATCGAGCGACGTCTCCAGGAGATAGGAGGCGCGCACCCGGCTCGGATCCGTCGTAACGCCGTTGCTCATTGTCTCGCTTCCTCGTTCGCCGTCGCCCGGCCGGTCAGATTGCGGAAAAGCCGCCATCGGCGGTGTAGGTGCCGCCGGTGCAGAAGCCGGCTTCGTCGGAGGCGAGGAAGGCGATCAGGGCCGCCACTTCGTTCGCATGGCCGTAACGCGAAAGCGGCATGCCGCGCAGGATCGCCTCGCGGCCGTCGCCGCCGATATCCCGGGCGCGCGCCGCCTCCAGCTCGCGGATCATGATCGTATCCGTCGGTCCTGGAAGAACGCTGTTGACGCGGATGCCATCGGGGGCACATTCGACCGCCGCCGTCTTGACCAGGCCGAGTTCGGCATGTTTGCTGGCGACATAGGCGGCGTTGCCGGTGCCGCGCGCCTTCAGCCCGGCAATCGACGACACCACCACGACGCTGCCCTTGCCGCGGGCCCGCATCGCCGGGATCACCGACTTCAGCCCGAGGAAGACGCCGCGGACGTTGACCGCGATCACCGCGTCGAACGACTCGATGGGGAGGTCGACGATGTTCCAGGTCGGCAGCCCGATGCCGGCGTTCGCCACGAACACGTCGACGCCACCGAACCGCGACTGCGCGGCCGCCACGATCCGGTCGTTGTCCGCGGGACTGCTGACATCGGCCTCGACGATCTCGCAGCGACTGATACCCAGCGACTGCGCCGCCTGCTCGAGCTTGCTGCGGGTACGGCCGGCAAGCACTACCTGCGCGCCTTCGGCCACCATCAGGGCCGCGGTTGCAAACCCGATGCCGCCACCACCCCCGGTGATCAGGGCGACCTTGCCTTCGAATCGCCGGCTCCTGCCGTCACTCGCTGCCATGCTCGCTCCTGCGCTGCGGCGCCTTGTGGCCGAAGACCCGGTGGATCGCCGGCTTGAGCGGCTCGCCGACCACGAAGCCGAGCGCCGCCGCGGCCTGGTTGACGACAGAGAGGACGCCGTGGTCCCAGGCATCCTGCACGTCGCCGATTCGGGCGCTGAGATGGCTGTAGGCCGCGGCCGGCACGCCGATGCGATCAAAGACCGCAAACGAAGCGACGCCGGCCCGATCCTTGCCGCCGCCGGCGTCGTTGAGGAAGATCCCCGCCAGCAGGACCTCGCCACCGTACTTTCCGGCCAAGCCGCCGTGCGAGCCCGCCACCACGATGTGGCCGGCATCGCTGGCGTCGGCGTAGCCGGTCGAGTCCATGAGGATTACCGTGTGCCCGAGCGGCATCTCGATCCGGATCTTGCGGCCGGACGCTTCCGGCGTCTCCGGCGCCGCCGGCTTGCCCGGCGCAGAACCAAAGACGCGCTGCACCGCATCCGCCACCCGCTCGCCCGCGACCAGACCAAGCTGCGAGGCCTGCCGGTTGACATGCGAGATCACGCCATGCTGCCAGGCATCGCGGGCGTCGCCGATACGGGCGGTTTTCGAATCGTAGGTCGCGCCGGCGCGTCCGAGTTCATCGAACATCGCCAGCGCCGCGATACCGGCATCGTCCTTGCCGATGCCGGCGTCGTTGAGGAAGCAGGCCGCGAGCGCATGCTCGATGGCAAAGCGCCCGGAACTGCGCCCGCCATGCGAGCCGGCGATCACGATCTGCCCCGCGTCCGATTCCTCCACGTAAACGATCGAATCCATCAGCAGCACCGACCTGCCACCCGCATTGCCGACCCTGACCGTTTCTCCCATGATTCAGGCCACCCGGTCGCCTTTCTTCACCCGGGCGGTGCGGCTGTCGACACCGGGAAGCATCTTGGCCGGATCACGCGTGACCACGACATCGATGACGACCGGCCCCTTCAGACCCTTCGCCTTTTCCAGCGCCGGCCCCATCTGGTCGGCCCGTTCGACCCGGATGCCGATGCAGCCGAGCGCATCGGCCGCCTTGGCATAGTTGGTTTCCGCGAGGTCGCTCGACTGGTAGGCGTCGGCCCCGTACATCAGGTGCTGCAGCGCCTTGACATAGCCGGACGCGGCGTTGTTCACGACGATCACGGTCAGGTCGAGTTTGAGGCGGCGCGCCGTTTCCAGCTCGCCGATCATCATGTTGAAACCGCCGTCACCGGTCAGCCCGAAAACTTTGCGGGCGGGGTATGCCATGGCGATTCCCATTGCTCCCGGCAGGCCGTAGCCGATGGAGGCAAAGCCGCGGTCCGGCACAAAGCTGCGGCCGGCGCGCTTGCTGTCGAACAGCAGCGCGCCCCAGTGCGCGGCGAATCCGCCGTCGGCCACCAGGAAGCCGTCCTCGGGCAGGGCTCGGTTGATCTCGGCGAGCATCCGGGCCATCGCGACCGGCGTCTCGTCGGACTCGAGGCGCGGCGCGACGCTCTTGCGCCACGTGTTCATCGCCGCCGCGACCGAGGCCGCGTAGGGCTCGAGTCGCTGCTTGATCTTCCCCGACTGCGGCTTGAGCGCCTCTTCCAGGTCGCGCAGGCTTTCCCGTGCGTCGCCCCACAGACGCAGGGTCGGTTGCAGGGTGCGGTCGAATTCTTCCGGGCTGCTGTCCAGGTGGATCAGGCGCGCGCCCGCCGCGGGGACGGTATAGCGCTTGGTGGCGATCTCACCGAGCTTGCAGCCGACCACCAGGAGCAGGTCCGACTGGGCGATGAATTCGTTCGCGATCCGGTCGTAGCGGCCGAACAGACCGGCGCTGAGCGGATCCACACACGGGATTGCGCCCTTGCCGGTCATCGTGTGCGCCACCGGGATGTTCAGCGCCCGGGCGAACGCGGTCAGGGTGTCCGCGGCGCCGGACAGGTGGATCCCGCCACCGGCGAGGACCAGGGGCCGCTGCGCCCCCCCCAGCATCTCCGCCGCCTGCCGCAGCGATGCCGCGTCCGGGCGGCAGCGCAGCGCCGGGATCGACGCATGCGTCTCGTTCGCGCGCCAGGCGTCGGGCATGAAGCCGTGCACGCCGTGGGCGATGTCCTCGGGAACATCCAGCACCACCGGGCCCGGTCGGCCCGACGTCGCGACGGCGAAGGCACGCCGGACCAGTTCCGGAATCCGTGAGAGCGTCTCGATCCGGATCACTTCCTTGACCGCGGGACGCAGGATGTCCAGCTGCCGGCATTCCTGCGTCATGTTCTTCCAGGAATACTCGCGATGGCTGTCGCCGACAATCGCGACCATCGGCGTACCCGAGTTCAGCGCCTCGACGAGGCCGGTCACGAGGTTGGTCGCACCCGGGCCGAGGGTGGCATCCACCAGCCCGACCCGGCCGGTGACCTTCGCATAGGCATCCGCCGCGAACACCCCGGCACGCTCGTCGTTGATGAGGTGATGATTCAGGCCCAGGCGGCGGGCGGCATCGTAGAACGGCAGCAGTTGAAAACCACCCATGCCGAAGATCGGACCAGCGCCATGGGCCAGCAGCATGCGGACCAGCGCTTCGCCGCCGGTTATTTCGATCGGCCGCATGTCGTCTTTCATCGGGATTTTCCAGTACGGGTTTGCATGAGCCGGTTGGCGGCTGCGATCAGTCGTTGCGGTGTCACCCGCACTTCGTTTTCCAGCGACGGCGCGTAGCCGATGTGGATGCGCGGCGCGGCAACCCGCACCGGCGGCGCCCGCAGCGCGTCGAAAGCACTCTCGCAGATGGTGGACACGACCTCGGCGCCGAAGCCGGCGACCGAGACCGCCTCGTGCGCGACCATCAACCGGCCGGTGCGCTTCACGCTGTCCAGCACGGCAGCCTTGTCCCAGGGCCAGAGCGTGCGCAGGTCGATCACCTCGACTTCAACGCCAGCCTGCGCCAGTTCCGCAGCGGCCTCGAGCGCCACATGGACCGTGGCCGACCAGGTCACCAGCGTGAGGTCCTTGCCGGCTCTTGCGACCCTGGCCTTGCCGATCGGGATCAGGTTCTCGCCCTCCGGCACCTCTCCCTCCAGGGTCCAGAGCATCTTGTGCTCCATGTACACGACCGGGTCGTCGCAGCGGATCGCGCTCTTCAGCAATCCCTTGTTGTCCTCGGGGGTCGAGGGGCAGATCACGACCAGCCCCGGAACATGGGCATACCAGGATTCGAGCGATTGCGAATGCTGTGCCGCCGACGAACGCCACATCCCGATCGGCTGACGCACCACCAGCGGCACCCGGGTCTGGCCGCCGAACATGTAACGGGCCTTTGCGGCCTGGTTGACCAGTTCGTCGGTCGCACACAGCGCGAAATCGGAGAACCGCATCTCCACCACAGGACGCGATCCCATCATCGCCGCCCCGGTGGCGGCACCCATGATGCAGGCTTCCGCGATCGGGGCGTCCGAGATCCGCTCGGCGCCGAACTCCTCCGCGAGTCCCCTGTACTGGCCGAACACGCCGCCCCGACCGAGATCTTCGCCGACCGCCCAGACCCGCTCGTCCCGACGCATCTCCTCGATCAGCGCCTGCCGCGACGCCTCCATGTAGGTCATGACTGCCATCAATAGGCCTCCTGCCGTGGATCACCGATATCCTGCACATCCTCGAAAGCCAGTTCCGGCGCCGGGTACGGCGCCTGTCGCGCATCCTCGTAGGCCGCTTCGACCGCCTTCCGGATCTCGAGCGCCTCCTGCTCCAGCGCCGCAGCGGTGACGCCTTGCTGCTGCAGCAGCAAGGCCCGCAAGCGGCCGATCGGCTCGTGCTTGAGGCGCTCGTCGACCTCGTCCTGCCTGCGGTAGGCAGCCGGGTCGGCCGCGGTATGCCCGGTCAGGCGATAGGTCGTCGCGTGCAGGAAGCGCGGGCCGCCGCCGGCCCGGATTTCGGCCACCAGCCTGGCAGCGACCTGGTCGACCTCGCAGACGTCGTTGCCGTCGACATCCACCGTGTCGATGCCGAGGCTGCGGGACCGCGCCGAAGGACCCTCGCCCGCGCTCAGCGCAGTCGTGCGCGTCGTGGCCGCAAAGCCGTTGTTCTCGCAGACGAACAGGATCGGCAGTTCGTTGACCTTCGCCCAGTTGAGCCCTTCGAGGAAAGGACCGCGGTTGGTGGCGCCGTCGCCGAAGAAGCACACGACGATCTCGCGCGAGCGTCGCAGCTTGATGGCGTGCGCCGCGCCGGTGGCGATCACAATGTTGGCGCCGACCACGCCGTTGGACCCGAGCATGCCCACGGAGAAGTCGGCGATGTGCATGGACCCACCCTTGCCTTTGCAGTAGCCGCCTTCCTTGCCGAAGAGCTCCCGCATCATCGGCTTCAACTGCGCACCTTTGGCCAGGGTGTGGCCGTGGCCGCGGTGCGTCGACAGCACGATGTCCGTCTTCTCGAGGTTGGCGCAGACGCCAACCGCCACCGCTTCCTGGCCGATCGATGGATGGATCGCGCCGAGAACCAGTTGCGCCTTCATCCCCTCGATCGCCGCTTCCTCGAAATAGCGGATGCGCAACATCTCCCGATGGAAATGCGCCAACC
This sequence comes from Burkholderiales bacterium, assembly GCA_038220085.1. Lineage (GTDB taxonomy): Bacteria > Pseudomonadota > Gammaproteobacteria > Burkholderiales > Burkholderiaceae_E > Lautropia. The sequence continues at coordinate 4,006 of JBBRJB010000052.1, read as the reverse complement.
GCCCTGCATCCCTGCCGGCATTGCTCATCTCTTCCTCTTTCGTTTTCTGCTCACGTCCCGACTCACGATGCCAGCAGCCGCTGCAGGGTCGCGGACTCCTCCCGCAACTGTGCGACCAGGCTGTCGGCACGTCCCACGATCCGCTCGGTGACGGCGGCAACCGAGAAGGCCGCCATCGGCCCTCCGGACGGGCCCGGTACCGCCACGCCCAGCGCGCTCATTGCGGGGACGATCCCGCCCCGATTGAGCGCGAAGCCCTGCGCCCGCGTCTTCGCCACCTTCTCGCGCAGGGCGGCCGGCTCGAATCCCGGATAGCTCGCCAGCCATTCGCGATTGCGATCGAGCGACAGCTCGACCTCGGCATCGCTCATGGCGGCCAGCAAGGCGAGGCTGGCCGCGCCGACCCCCAGGGGGCGCCGGTCGCCGACATCGAGCGTCAGTATCTTGATCGGGTAGCCCCCCACCTCGCGGCCGACGCAGATAGCGGCCGGGCCCTCTGGAATCGACACGAAGACCGTATCGTCGGTGGCTTTCGCGAGTCGCTTGAGGCACTGCACCGCGCCGGTCGCCACCGATATCGCGGTGGAAGCGGCACCCATCATCGCGAGGGACGCGCCCGGGTGGTAGCGGCGTGTGGCGGGGTCCTGAAAGGCCAGACCGTTTTCGATCAGGGCCGACAGCAGGCGATGGACCGTCGGCTTGCCGAGCCCGACATGACCCGCCAGATCCGTCAGGCGCCAGCCGGTGATCGCGCCGCCCGCAAGCCCCTTGAGGATGCGGGCGACCCTTTCGACCGTCTTGACCGTCGGGTCTCGACCGGACGTTTCGGACATGGGCTCTTCACCGACCACGTCAATCAGAATGGAGTGTCTCCTGCAGCCTGTTCCGTTGTGTGGAACTTTCAGTACTGTAATTCCGGAACAAATGACAGTCAACGCCGACCTTAACCGATTCGCGCAACCACCCGGCCGACCACGGTGCCGGCCTTCAGCCGGTCGATCACCGACGAGACCTCGTCGAGCCGGCAGGTAGCCACCGGGATCGACCTGAGCTTGCCCGACTTCGCCAACTCGACCACCTCCCCGAGTTCGGCCGGGGATCCGACATAGGACCCCTGGAAGGTGATCGCCCGCTGAACCAGGGTGACCAGCGGAATCTGCATCTCGCCGCCGAACAGGCCGACGCAGATATAGCGTCCGCCCTTGCGCAGGCTGCTGAATGCCAGGGAAGCGGTCTGGCTGGCGCCGACCAGGTCGACCGCACCCCAGAGCCCACCGTCCAGACCCTGCAACCGGGCCACCGCCCCGGCCTCGGCCGGGTCGATCACCAGGCTCGCACCCAGCTGGGTGGCCGCATCCCACTTGCCCTTGTCAATGTCGGCGACCGCGATGTTGCGGTGGCCGAGGGCGCGCAACATGGCGATCGCCATCAGTCCGAGGCCACCGGCGCCGAGGATGACGATCCAGTCCTCCGGCCGGCACGGCATCAGCTTGCGGACAGCACTATAGGTGGTCAGTCCCGAGCATGCGAGGATCGGCGCGAATTCGGGGTCGATGCCGCTCGAATCCACCAGGTACTTCGGATGCGGCACCAGCAAGTGGTCCGCGTAGCCCCCGGAACGCTGAATGCCCACGTAGCGCGGCTGCATGCACCAGTTGTCCATGCCATCGGCGCAGCGCTTGCAGACGCCGCAGCCGGTCCACGGATAGACCAGGCGATCCTGGCCGATCGGTACGTCCCCGGCATCCGGGCCGGCGGACACGACGGTACCGTAGGGCTCATGGCCCAGAGTCACCGGCAGCTTCATCCCGCGGTCGTACATGTTGAGCCGTTTGCCGCTGCCGAGGTCGAAGTAGCCGTCGCGGATATGGACGTCACTGTGGCAGACACCGCAGAATTTCACCCGCACCAGCACTTCCGTGCCGCTGGGCTTGGGTGTGTCGCGGATCGCCTTCTGCAGCGGCTTGCCCCAGTCGACGACGTCGTAGCTTTCCATGAACTGTTCTCCTGATGATGGCCGGACTACGGCCGGATGCCGGATGGCGGAACTGCGTTCAGCATAGCGGCCCGATCTGCGCGAACGCCTCCCGGATCTCCTGAGTATCGGCGCCCCGCGCCAGCAGCAGCGTGAGCAGCACCCGCGCCTTCGGACCATCGAGGGAGCCGGCATGGATCACGCCGCGCCGGATCAGGTCGGATTCCGATCCGGGGAACGCATAGGTCGCGCGCAGCACTTCGCCGCTGCCGGTCCGGGAAGCGAGCACCACCGGCATCGCCGCGATCAGCGGATCGAGAATCCCCGGGGCGGCCACGTCACCGGTGACGTGGCCGCCGCCGAAGCCTTCGAGGACTACTCCGGCAAACCCGGCACCGGCCAGCAGGGGAAGCAGGCGACCGTCGTCGCCCAAGGCCATCTTGACCAGGCACACCGGCGGCACCTCGGCAAAGCTCGGCACGGACAGGTGGAACCGGCGCGCAGGCCGGACGGCTATCCTCACCTCGTCCTCGGCCAGCCAGCCCAGGGGGCCGGTCGCGGCGGAACGGAAGGTGGCTGGATTGGCGGTATGCGACTTGCGGACGTAGCGGGCCGCGTGGACTTCATCGTTGAACACCACCAGGGTCCCCAACCCGCGCGCGCCCTCCGAAGCCGCGACCCGGATCGCGGCGATGACATTGGCCGGACCGTCGGCACTGGGCAGGCTGGCGTTGCGCATCGCGCCGGTCACCACGATCGGCTCGTCGCCGCTGCATAACAGGTCCAGGCCGAAGGCGATTTCTTCGATGGTGTCGGTGCCTTGCGAGACGACCACGCCGCGGCAGCCCTGCGTGATCGCCGTGCGCGCAGCCTGCGCGATGTCGAGCAGGTCCCTGACCGTCATCTGCGAAGACGCGAGCCGCTTCGATTCCTGCGGCACCAGGACCGCAAGCTCGCTCACCCCCGGCAGGCTTCGCGCCATGTCGCCGACATCCAGCGTCGGGATCGCGCCGCCCCCGGGCTGCACGACACTCGAGATCGTTCCGCCGTAAGGGATCAACGCGATCCTCGGCAGCCGATCCTTCACGCCGACCGCCCCGTCGGCTTCAGCGCCGGTCGCAGTCACAGCACCAGTTCCCGCGCAGCGCTGCGAACGTCCATTTCGAACTCCAGTCCGAGCACCGGCGGCCGTTCATAACACCAGACCAGCCCGCCCGGCATCGTGCCGCGGCGCGCCAGTTCCTCGCCCACCAGGTGGCCGATGTTCTGCACGGTGTAGGCCTGGGTGACGGCGGCGTCCTGCCAGCCCAGTCCCAGGGTCGCCAGTCGCCGCTCCATCTCTTCGATGACGAAGACGACCTTCTCGCGCAAGGCCTCGGGCGAGGTGTCGCCATACCGGACGACCCGTTCGCGATACGCCTGCGGGCCGCTGCGAGCGTCGCCGCCGCCGGAGATCACGAAGGTGCGGCGGCCGGCGTCGGCCGCCGGGACGGTATAGGAGAAGGCGTGCATCGAGACCTCGGCCGGGATGTCATAGGCCGGGCAGACATTGGTACGCGCCACCGGATTGACGCCGTCGCGGTAGATACCCCAGCCCTCGAGCATGCCCACGTACTGCTTGTTGAAATCGATGAAGCCCTGGTCGGTGAATGGTGCCGGCGAACGCAGTTCGCATTGGGCAAAGGCGGTGACCGGGCGACCGATCGCACGCAGGTGCGTTTCGGCCGCGGCGAAGGCCGCTGCCAGCGCCAGCGGCCTGAAGAACCGGACGCGCTGGATCTGGTAGCCCGGTTCGGCCGCCACGCCGCCGGAGTACTGGAACAAGGCCGGAATGTAGCGATAGTTTCCCGGGGCGAATACTGCCGTATCTGACATTGCTCTTGCTCCGATGGCTGGAAGGCGAGTCTCTCAGCAAGACTGGATGATGTCGAGGGTCCGGCGACCCCTGCCCCGGTCACCGCGTCCGCCCGATCCGTCCTGCCACCATCCGCACCTTGCGCGGCGATGCACGCCAGATCGCGAACACCGACA
>JBBRJB010000051.1:0-10309 GCA_038220085.1 Burkholderiales bacterium | reverse complement strand
GTCGGAGAGGCGAGCCATGCCGACGCCGCAAGCGCAAGGCGGCGCATCGATGCAGGCGGGCTGATCGTCGCACCCGGATTCATCGACTGCCACACCCACGACGACCGGGCGCTGCTGTCGGCGCCCGACATGTCCCCCAAGGTCAGTCAAGGCGTCGCGACGGTGGTCACCGGCAACTGCGGCGTGTCGCTGGCACCGACCGGGCAGGGGCTGCCGCGACCGACGCCGGCGCCGCTGGACCTGCTCGATCTGGAAGGCGACTGGTTCCGTTTTCCCAGCTTCGGCGCTTACCTGAGCGAACTGCGCACGAGTCCGGCGGCGACCAACGTCGCGGCAATGGTCGGCCACACCACCTTGCGACTGGTCGTCATGGACCGGCCCGACCTGCCGGCGGACGCAGCGCAGACCCGGCGGATGCGCGACATGACCGACGAGGCGCTCGCTTCCGGTGCGGTCGGCTGCTCGTCCGGGTTGTTCTACGAGCCGGCGATGGCGGCAAGCACCGAAGAGGTGATCGCGGTGTTCGACCCGATGCGCAGTCGGGGCGGTGTCTACTGCGCGCACATGCGCAACGAAGGCGACAACATCTTCCCGGCGATGGAGGAGACTCTGCGCATCGGGCGCGAACTCGGTGTGCGCACGGTGATCTCGCATCACAAGGTGATCGGACTGGCCAACCACGGCCGCTCGACGCAGACCCTGCCTTTCATCGCTGAGCGCATGAAGGAACAGCCGCTGTGCCTGGACTGCTATCCCTATGCCGCCTCTTCCACGGTGCTCAGCGAGCACCGCGCCGCCATTGCAGCCCGGGTTCAGATCACCTGGTCGAAACCGCACCCGGAGTACAACGGGCGGGACCTGGCTGAGGTCGCTCAGGAAATGGGATTGCCTCGTGCCCAGGCGATCGCTCGGCTGCTGCCGGCCCGCGGAATCTATTTTTCGATGCTGGAGGACGATGTCCGGCGGATCCTGTCTTTCCCGGACACCATGATCGGATCGGACGGCATCCCGCACGATGCGATCCCGCATCCCCGGCTCTGGGGAACCTTCCCCCGCGTGCTGGGTCATTACAGCCGCGACTTGAAGCTGTTTGCGCTGGAGGCGGCGGTGCACAAGATGACCGGCCTCACCGCGCGCAACTTCGGGCTGGCTGATCGCGGCGAGATCCGGACAGGTGCGTTTGCCGATATCACGCTGTTCAATGCCGACACGGTCGCGGATGCCGCGGACTTCCGGCAATCGTCGCTGCCCGCCACCGGCATCGAATCGGTCATCATCAACGGCGTGCCGGTGTGGAAGGACGGTGCATCCACCGGCGCCCGTCCCGGACAGGTCTTGTCGCGGCCCGCGCCACGCCCGGCGGCGTAGCGGTCCGGGGCGTCTTATGCGGGCGCTCGCCCGCGCCGTCACACCGCGCCTCGTGTCTCCACGTACAGCGAATAGACCGCGTGACTGCTGGCCATGAAAAGCCGGTTGTTCCTGGCGCCGCCGAAACACAGGTTGGCGCAACGCTCCGGCAGGTGGATGTGTCCGATGGGTTTTCCCTGCGGATTGAACACCATCACGCCGTCGAGTTCCGCGGCATCGACGCCGGGGCCGCCGTTGCTGCCCCAACCGCACCAGAGATTGCCGTCCTCGTCGCACTTGATGCCATCGAGGGCGCCCGGGCCCTGTGCATCGACCTGCTTTCGCTTGTTCTCCAGTCGACCTTGCGCGGTGACGTCGTAGGCCCAGATCAGCCGGCTGGGCTGGGCGCGGCTCTCGACGACATAGAGGCGCGACTCGTCGGGTGAGAAGCACAGGCCGTTCGGGCCGGCGAGGTCGTCCAGCAACAGGTCCAGGCTGCCGCTGACGGGGTCGATCCGGTACACGGAGTGCGGCAACTCCGCAGTCGCCTTCTCGCCCTCGTAGTTGCCCGCGATTCCGAAGGTCGGGTCGGTGAACCAGATCGAGCCGTCCGACTTGCAGACGATGTCGTTGGGCGAGTTCAGTCGTCGGCCCTGGAAACTGTCGGCAAGCACGGTGATCGACCCGTCGTACTCGGTGCGGGTAATCCGCCGCGCCAAGTGCTCACAAGCAAGCAGACGCCCCTGCCGGTCACGCACCAGGCCGTTGGAACAGTTGGATGGCTGGCGAAAGACACTGGTACGACCGGTGCATTCGTCCCAGCGCAGGATCCGGTTGTTGGGAATGTCGCTGACCAGCAAGTACCTGCCGTCGCCTATCCAGACCGGACCTTCGGCCCATCTCATGCCGTCGATCAGTTGCTCCACACTGCTGCTGAAGACCCGGTACCTGGCGAACGAGGGGTCCAGGATCTGGACCGCGGGGTCGGGGTAGCGGCGATTCGGTTGGAAGCCTCCGGTCTGGCCGAAGGCGTAGGCAGGCTTCATTGTTTCGCTCGTGCTGATCATGGATGCCTTGTCTTACGCATACTCCGGGACGCTCCTAGCCCTTCGGGTGGTGGAACTGCTGGATGATGCTGGAGAAGTCCAGGCCGCCGCTGCCGGCGGCACTGTGCATGGCGTAGAAGTTCCGGGCCAGGCTTCCCATGGGTGTCGCGGCACCGGTACCCAGGGCCGATTCCATCGCCAGCCCCAGGTCTTTGAGCATCAGGTCGGTGCCGAAGCCGCCGGCATATCCGCGCCCCGCGGGCACGTTGTCCATGACGCCGGGCAGGGGGTTGTATTTCTCGAGCGCCCAGTTGCCGCCGGAACTGCGCCGCATGATCTCCGACAAGACCTTCGGGTCGAGCCCGTTGGCGAGCCCGAGCGCCAGGGCTTCACTCGTGCCGATCATGAGGATGCCCAGCAGCATGTTGTTGCAGATCTTGGCCGCCTGACCGGCGCCGGCCGCGCCGGCATGGAACAGGTTTTTCCCCATCGCCTCGAGCAGCGGTCTCGCGCGCTCCAGCGCATCGGCCTCGCCGCCGATCATGAACGTCAGTGTCGCGCCGGCGGCCCCGGCGGTGCCGCCCGACACCGGCGCGTCCAGCATCGGCAGTCCCATCTGCGCAGCGGCCTGGGCGACCCGCCGGGAGCTTGCGGGCGCAATCGTGCTGCAGTCGATGACCAGGCTGCCCGCGCGGATCGACTGAAGCAGGCCCGGCTGGCCATCGGTGCCGAGATAAAGTGACTCCACATGCCTGCTTGCCGGCAGCATGCTGATGACAACCTCCACATCGGCGACGGTCTCGCTCGCGCCGGCTGCGATCGGGAGTCCCGCCTTGACGGCCTGGTCGCAGGCCGCCGTCGACAGGTCGAAGGCATTGACGAGGTACCCCGCCTTGGCGAGGTTCACCGCCATCGGACCGCCCATGTTGCCCAAGCCGATGAAGCCGATCTTCGTTGTGCTGCCGTTCTGCGATGTCATCCTGGTCCCCGTGTCGTCTCGTCTATGTCGTGTCGTGTCGTGTCGTGTCGTGTCGTGTCGTGTCGTGTCGTATCGCGTCGCGTCGCCGGCGGTCAGCGCAGATCCGACAGCGGATTCTCGCCGGGGTAGCGTGACCTGAAATGGTCCGCTATCAGCGCGGCATCGACGTCAGCGATCCGCGCCGGCTTCCATTGCGGCTTCCTGTCCTTGTCCACCAGAAGGGCGCGGATGCCTTCCGCGAAGTCGTGGTTGGCGCAGCAGCCGATGGCGACATCGAGCTCCAGCTGGAAGACCTCGCGCAGCGACAGGTGCCGCGCTCGCTGCAGCAAGGCCTTTGCGAGCACCGCCGACGTCGGGCTGCCCCGGCCGAAGTTCGCGGCGGCCTTGGCGAGCCAGGAGTCGCCGGTGGCAGCGGCGGCCAGCCGTGCTGAGATGTCCGCCAGTGCATCGTGTCCCATCAGCACCTGGATCTCGTCGAAATGATTCCGCAGCAAAGACGGCGCCGGCAAGGCCGCTTCGTCCGGGGCGGCAGCGGGCGCCTGGGATTCGATCAGGTGGCTCAACTGGTGCGAATCGGCTTGCGCATCCTGCTGCCAGCCCGCCTGGGTGATTGCGTCCAGAAGCTTGTCCCGACGGTCGTGCGGAAGATAGAAGTCCGCCAGCCCGGCGAAGACTGCGTCGGCCGCGTTGAGTGGGGCGCCGGTGAGGGCAAGGAACAGGCCGATGCGGCCTGGCAGGCGATTCAGGAACCAGCTGCCGCCGACATCGGGGAACAGGCCGATGCCGATTTCGGGCATGGCGAGGCGCGTGCGTTCGGTCACCACCCGGTGCGACGCCCCAGCCATCAGGCCGATACCGCCGCCCATGACGATGCCATTGCCCCAGCAGAGCAGCGGCTTCGGATAGGTGTGGATCAGGTAATCGAGCCGGTACTCGCGCGAGAAGAACTGTCGCGCGTATGGATTGGGAGAGCCGCCGCAGTCCCGGATGCTCTGGTACAAGTCCCTGAGGTCGCCGCCGGCGCAGAAGGCGCGTTCGCCCTCGCCCTCGAGCAGCACCCCGATCACCGCCGGATCGGTTGCCCACTGTGTCAGCTGGCTCTGCAGGACATCGACCATTGCCAGGGAAAGGGCGTTGAGCGAAGCCGGGGCATTGAGGCTGGCCACGCCGAAGCAGTGCCCGCAGGCGGTGGCGATTTCACGGATCCTGATCACGTCGGACATGTTGGTACTCCGCGGCCATGGCGTCGGCCCCTGACGGGAGGCCTGTCGCCGCCGAAGTCAGCCATTGCGCCAATCGGGCGTGCGTTTACCCAGAAAAGCGGCGACGCCTTCCTGCTGGTCTTCGGTGTCGAAGAGATCAATGAATGCTTCCCGCTCCGCCGGCAGATTATGGGTCGGCGGCAGGGCCCTGGCGCCCTGCACCAGGCGTTTGCAGGCGGCGATGCTGCTGGGACTCTGTCTCGCCACCGTCTGCGCCATCGCCAGCGCCCGGTCCACGGATGTGCCGCGTGGCACGACTTCCTCGATCAGGCCGATGCGCAAGGCGGTGGCGGCATCGACCCGCTCGCCGCACAGGATCATTCGCTTGGCCCAACCCTCGCCGACCAGCCACGGCAGCAACTGGGTGCCGCCGGCACAGGGCAGCAGTCCGACAGAGGCCTCCGGCAGTCCCATTACCGATTGCTCCTCGGCGATTCGCAGGTCGCAGGCGAGGGCACACTCCAGGCCGCCGCCCATCGCATAGCCATTGATCGCCGCGATCGACACGCCCCGGAAGGCGGCCAGCGCCTCGAATGCTTCGCCGAACGCGCGCGCCATCGTCCGGGCGACCGACTTGTCGGAGCCGGCGAACAGCTTCAGGTCCGCGCCTGCGGAAAAGAACTTGTCGCCCTGGCCGGTAATGACCAGGCTGTAGATGCTGCGGTCTGCTTCCAGTTCGCCGACCAGCCGGCGCAGGGTCTGGAGGCTCTCCCAGGTCCAGGTGTGGGCGGGCGGATTGACCAGGGTGACCAGCGCAACAGAGCCGCGCTTGTCCAGTTCCAGGCCTGTCAATTCGCTCATCTGGGGATCTCCAGTTCAAACTTTTCCAGCAGCCGTCGGGCAATGATCACCCGCATGATCTCATTGGTGCCTTCGAGTATCTGGTGCACTCGTACATCGCGCAGGTAGCGCTCGAGCGGGTACTCCCGGATGTAGCCGTAGCCGCCGTGGATCTGCAGTGCTTCATTGCAGACGGCAAATCCCACGTCGGTGGCGAATCGCTTCGCCATTGCACAATAAGTCGTGGCATCGGCGGCTTTGGCGTCGAGTCGGCTGGCGGCGAGGCGGACCATCTGCCGCGCCGCGACCAAATCCGTGGCCATGTCGGCCAGCTTGAACTGCAGCGCCTGGAAGTCCGCCAGACGCTGGTTGAACTGACGCCGCTCCAGCATATAGTTCCTGGCCGCAGCCAGCGCCGCCTGCCCGGCGCCGACGGAGCAGGTGGCAATATTGATCCGACCGCCGTCCAGCCCCTTCATGGCAATCCGGAATCCCTGGCCTTCCTCGCCAAGGCGCTGCTCGGCTGGCACGCGTGCGGAATCGAAGGTGATGGCACGGGTGGGCTGGCTGTTCCAGCCCATCTTTTCCTCCTTGCGCCCGAAACTGATGCCGGGGGTGTCGGCCGCGACGACGAACGCCGAAACACCGGCGGCACCGGCGCCACCGGTCCGGGCCATGACCACCAGCACGTCGGTGGCGCCGGCCCCGGAGATGAAGGCCTTGGAGCCGGTCAGCAGGTAATGGTCACCGTCCCGGACTGCGCTGGTCTTGAGCGAACCGGCATCGGAGCCGGCGCCCGGTTCGGTCAGACAATAGGACGCGAGCCGCGCGCCGCTGGTGAGGTCCGGACACCAGGCAGCGGCAACCTCGGGTCGCGCGAACTCGCTGACCATCCAGGTGGCCATGTTGTGGATGGTCAGGTACGCGGTGGTGGACGGACACGCCGCCGCCAGCTCCTCGAAGATCAGGGCAGCATCGAGGCGGGGCAGGCCGAGGCCGCCATGCTCGGTTGCGGCATAGAGGCCGCAGAAGCCCTGCGCGCCCGCCTCGGCGATCGTCTCCCGGGGAAAGATCGACTCGGCATCCCAGCGCGCCGCATGCGGCGCGAGTTCACCGGCCGCGAACTCGCGCGCGCTGTCCTGGAAAGCGCGCTGGTCCTCTGACAGTTCAAAGTCCATCGTCGGCACGTCCCGGGGTGCGGGACTTGTCAGCGCAGGCTGATCGTCGTGTTGACCGCGCCAGCCTGCGCGGTGTCATCGAACCAGCGCGACGTGACCGTCTTCGTCTGCGTGTAGAAGAGGATGACCTGCTTGCCGTACGGGCCGAGATCGCCGAGCTTGGAGCCGCGTGACCCGGTAAAGGAGAAGAGCGGCACCGGCACGGGGATCGGCACGTTGATCCCGACCTGGCCGACGTCGATCTCTTCCTGGAACTTGCGCGCGACCCCGCCGGAGCGCGTGAAGATGCCGGTGCCGTTGCCGTTCGGATTGCGATTGATCAGTTCAATCGCCTCGTCAAGGGTGTCCACCGACATGGTGCAGAGCACCGGGCCGAAGATTTCCTCGTCGTAGATCTTCATTTCCGGCTTGACGCCGGAGAACAGCGTCGGGAGGATGAAATTGCCCTCCTCGTAGCCAGGGACCTTGCCATTGCGGCCGTCCAATTCGAGCTTGGCGCCCTCCGCGACACCTTCCTCGATCAGCCCGAGGATGCGCTTCTTGGCATTGCTGGAAATGACCGGGCCAAGATCGGCGCCGGTTTCGTGCCCCGCATTGACCTTTAGGTTTTGGGCCATCCTGGCCAGATCGGGGATCCACTGGGCGCTTTCACCGACGAAGACCACGACCGACGAGGCCATGCAACGCTGTCCGGCCGCCCCGAATCCTGCACCGATCAATGCGGTGAGCGTCTGCTCCTTGGGCGCGTCGGGCATCACGACCACATGGTTCTTGGCACCCATCATGCACTGTGCCCGCTTGCCGGCCAGGATGGAGCGCTGATAGACATGGGTGCCGACCCGGGTCGAGCCGACGAACGAGATGGCCTTGATATCGGGATGGTCACAGAGGCCGTTGACGACGTCTTCGGTGCCGTGCACCACGTTGAGGACCCCGGCGGGGATGCCGGCCTCGATCGCCAGGTCCACCAGCCTCATCGTGGACAGGGGATCCTGCTCCGACGGTTTGAGCACGAAGGTGTTGCCGCAGGCGATCGCCATCGGGAACATCCACAGCGGAATCATGGCCGGGAAGTTGAACGGCGTGATACCGGCGCAGACACCGAGGGGCTGCAGGAGCGTGTAGGTGTCGACTCCGTTGGCGACATTGCGTGCCAGTTCGCCGAGCTGCAAGCTGCCGATGTTTGCCGCCTGCTCGACGACTTCGAGGCCGCGAAAGATGTCACCTTCGGCATCGGCCAGCGTCTTGCCCTGTTCCGAGGTCAGGATCGCAGCGATCTCCTTCATGTTTTCACGGATCAGCTGCTGGTACTTGAGGAAAATCCGGGCACGGGTACCGATCGGTGCGTTGCGCCAGGTCTTGAAGGCCTCCTTGGCGGCGGACACGGCAGCATTGAGTTCCTCCGGGGTGGCCAGCGGCACCCTTGCAAGCACTTCCTGAGTGGCGGGATTGCGGACGTCACGCCATTGCTTGGTGCGCGATTCAACCCGCTCGCCGTTGATCAGCAAAGGAACGGTCGGGATCTTTTGAGCGGACATCTTCAGTCTCCTGCTGTTTCAGTGGCTGCCCGGCGGCCTCTGACGGCGGCCGGGGAGGGCCGCTGCGGACCGGGAAAACCGACTGAGTGGACGATACGGTGATGTTACACACAAGTGCCCGTGGGGGCTCGGAGGACGGCCTACCCGCCTGCCCACGCAAGCCCGTAGTTTCCCGGGTGGCGAAGCCGTTGCCGCGATTGGTCCAGCCACTGTACTATCGCCCGACTTGATTCCAGGGACCAGTCAGGATGCAGTCATCGGTATCGGTGGATTCCGGACCCGGCCCCTTCGAATTGCTGCACGCCCGCTGGGTGGCCAAGGGCGAGGTCGCCGCGCAGGCCGCCCGCATGATTGAGGCGCAGGCGCTTCAGGACCTTAGTACGTCGCTTCGCACCTTGCAGACGGAATCGGCAGGCCCTGCGGCCCACGACGCAGAAATTCGTGGAGCGGTACCGCACGCCTCGCCTGAGGGCCGTGGTCGCCGGCGACCATGGGTGGATACTGGACGCGCTGGCTCGCCACTCGCCGCAGCGGGCGCGCCAGGCAATGCGTCGCCATCTCGCCGGCGTCACCCGCGAGTTCGAGAAGGGGTGGGAAGCAACCACCATGTCCGAGCCGGTCAGGCCTCGTCCAGGAAAGGCGGCGCCGCTGGCACAATTGATTCATGAAGCCGGCTGAGAGGGTCAGGAAAAGCCGGCGCTGGACCATCAACCTACTGGAGACACACATGCTGAAGAGAAATTTCTGTCGCATCACCCTTGGCGCCACCATTGCCGCGATCACCGCCCTTCCGGGCATCGCGGCAGCCCAGCAGGTCATCACCCTGCACGGCGCCTCGCAGTTCAACGACGATCATGCCTTCACCAAGACGATGGTGAAGTTCGAGGAGCTGGTCAAGCAGTACTACGGAAAACCGGTCAATTTCGTGCTGCATAAGAACAGTGAACTGGGCCTGGAAAAGCAATACTTCGAGTACATGGCCCAAGGCAAGGCCGTGGACTATGCCGTGGTGTCGCCGGCCCACATGTCGACCTTCTCGAAGGCGGCGCCATTCATCGACGCGCCATTCCTGTTCCGTGACCTGGATCATTGGGACAAGGTGCTCGACACCGACATTCTCAAGCCGATCGGTGACGAGGTGTCCAAGCGGGCCGACGTCATGCTGATCGGCTATGCAGGGGGCGGCGTGCGCAATATATTCTCGAACAAACCCGGTTCGACGCTGAAGGACATCAAGGACCTGAAGGTCCGGGTCCAAGGCGCGCCGATCTGGAGCAAGGCATTTGCCGCTGCAGGCATGTCGCCGACGGTCATTGCCTACAACGAGGTCTACAACGCGATCCAGAACGGCGTGATATCTGCCGGCGAGAACGAGGCTGCCGGAGTCGAGCAGATGAAGTTCAACGAAGTCGCACCAAACCTCATGATGACCCAGCACGCCATCACGATCCGTCCCCTCTGCTTCTCCGGCAAGACCTTCAAGACCCTGCCGGCGGACCTGCAGGCGGCCATCCTCAAGGCCGGAATGGAGGCGGGCGCCTATGGTCGCAAGATCGAGTCGTCAGAAGACGGCAAGAAGCTCGATGCGATGGAGAGTGCAGGCAAGCTGAAGCACATCGCGTTCACCGATCGTGATGAAATGAAGAAGCTGGTCGATCCTGTCATCGCCACCTACGCGAAGGAAATCGGCGCGGAGGAGATCTACCAGAAGATCAACGCCGTCAAGTAGGTGTCTGATCGAGGTGTCTGATCGCCCGGGACCGGCCGTCGGCCACGGGGCCCCTGCCTTCGACCGATGACTCCTGCGCTTGCCGGCCGGTAGCCGCGTCGTTGGCGGTTCCGGCCGGTGTCTGCGCCTGCCGCCTGCGTACGCTATTCCCTGTGCCCTCCCGACACCTGATGACCGACCCTGCAACCGGGTATCCGCCGATGCCTGACAAAATCGCTTCGGAGTGCCGATGAACGCCCCCGCCACCGCCGCCCCCCCACAAGGCACCTGGCGTCGGTTTACCGCCGGCTTCGCGCGCGTGCTCGACTGGATGCTCATCGTGACGGTGGCCGTGCTGGTCGTTCCGGTCACGATGCAGATCTTCTCCCGCTATACGCAGATGATCCCGGCGTACATCTGGACCGAGGAACTGGCGCGGTTCGTGTTCATCTGGATGATCATGCTGGGTTC
>JBBRJB010000050.1:0-10423 GCA_038220085.1 Burkholderiales bacterium | reverse complement strand
AACGCCATGGACGGCGCGGGCGCGCACTGTGCCCGACCCAATACGGTCGCATTCGACAATGCTTTCGAGGTCGGCTCGTACCACTGCGTCTGCGTGCTGGAAAGCGATGTCGAGGAGGGCAAGGCGATCCGTCCGATGCAGTACATGAAGGTCGTCCGCACGGAGGTGGAGCCTTACACCGCAACCGCTTCCTTCGATGCCATCGGCAGCAGTTGCATCGATCTGCTGCTGCCGATGTCGAAGCTGGTGCGGGCGCTCTCACCCGGCCAGGTCCTCAAGGTCGTATCGGACGACGTCGCAGCGCGCGAAGACCTGAGTTCGTGGTGCCGGATGACCGGCAACGAACTGCTGGAGCGCGTCAAGGGCGAGCACGCGGACAGCTACTACCTGCGTCGCGGCAGGGCCATGTGATGCCGGTGGCAGAGACACCGGTGATGGCGGCATGCTCGAGCGAGGTCCGGCGGCCGGCGGTCGACGAGCGTCTGGATGCCGGCGAAGCCGCCTGCGGCGAGTTGCTCGTGCTGGTGTTCAAGGCCATGAAGCGGCTCGACGGCGGCCAGGTGCTGGAGGTCGTCGGCTATGACCGCGGCGCACTGCAGGACATCCCCGCCTGGTGCCGTCTCACCCGCAACCCGTTGCTCGGGATGATTCCCGACAGACCGGCGCATTTCTTCATCCAGAAACGAAAGGAGTGACACATGGGCAAGCTCGTCGTCAGTATCACCTGTTCCAGGAACGACCCGGACAAGGCCACCGTGGGCATGGTGGTCGCCAATGCCGGCCTCGTCTCCGGCCAGGAAACGGTTGTTTTCTTCAGCACCGAAGGCGCGTACCTCGGCTGCAAAGGGCAGGCGGACGGAATCCATGAAGATGGGTTCAAGCCATTGCAGGAATTGATGGACAGTTTCGCAGAGAACGGCGGCGCATTCTGGGTCTGTGCGCCCTGCTTCAAGAAGCGCAAGCTCGATGAAGCCCAACTGATCGACAAGGCTACCCTGGTGGGGGGCGCCAAACTGGTGGAGATCCTTTCCCAGGGAGCCGCCTGCGTGACCTATTGAAGGAATGACCGGAGAGCCGCATGCGGACCAATCCGTTCCTCGACACGTACGAGTGGCTCTTCGATCTGCGCTGGCAGGCGCTGCTGCTGTGGGTGCTGCTGATCGCCAGCGCGTTCATCGCGGCCAGGAACTGGCGCCAGGATCCGGCGCAACGCAGCGTCACGCACGTCACGATATGGGGCGTGCGCCTGCTGATCGGCGGGATGTGGTACCAGGCGTCCACCTGGAAGCTGCCCTTGCCGGTCTCGGATGCCTTCAGGCACTGGCTCAAAGAGAGCGGCGAGCACGCTTCCTTCCAGTTCCTCAGCGACCTGGTGACGGAAGTCATGATCCCCGCGCTGCCGGTGGTCGGGACGTTCATCTACTTCTTCGAGTTGCTGATGGCGGTCTCGCTGCTGCTCGGCTTGTTCGTACGACCGCTCGCGCTGGCCGCCGTCGGGCAAAGCATCTTCCTGTGGCTCACCCTGTACCGTGCCGAAGCGGAGTGGCCCTGGAACTACGTCTTCCTGACCGTCGTCCACATCCTGTTCATCGTGATCGCCGCCGGACGCTACCTGGGCGCGGACGCGCTGTTGCGGCGCGGCCGTGACGGCGAATACGAGGGCGGCGCGCTGCGACTCGTCACCTGAGAGCACGCCTGGACCGGCCTCAGGCGTGCACCGTCGCCAGTTGCAGCCGCCAGCGGCTGCTCAGCAGATCGACCAGGATGACCAGCAGGCACATCGCACCCAGCACGGTGGCCGACTGCGGCTGCTGGAACAGTGAGAGGTGGAAGTAGAGCATCTGACCGAGGCCACCGGCGCCCACGAATCCCAGCACCGCCGCCATGCGGATATTCATCTCCCAGCGATAGAGGACGTAGGCGAGCCACTGCGGCTGGATCAGCGGCAGGCTGCCGTAGGCGAAGGCGGCCACCGACCCGCTACCCGAATCGAGCAGGGCGCGCTCGGGGTCATCGGCGGCATTTTCCAGGGTCTCTGCAAACAAGCGCCCGAGCACCCCACTGGTATGCAATGCCAGCGCCAGCACACCGGCAAACGGCCCGAGGCCCGCGACCAGCACCATCAGCACGGCCCAGACGAGTTCAGGCACGCTGCGCAGCAAGTTGAGCAACAGCCGGGAAATCTGCCTCGGCAGGAGGCCGAAGCGGCCCGACGCAGGCAGTGCCAGCGCCGCCCCGGCGACCGCCGCGATCACGGTGCCCAGCGCCGATATCGCCAGCGTCTGCAATGCAGCCCAGCCCGTCTTGGCGAGGAAGCCCGGCGCCAGGTCGGGCGGGAAGAACTCGGCAACGAACTGGCCCATCAGCCGCAGCGATTCGCTGCTGAGCAGGGTCCGGTAGCCGAGCCCGAGATACAGGAAGCTCCCCACCACTGCCGCAGCGATCAGGACCATCGCGGCGATGCAGGTCAGGCACGGCCCCGCGGCGCGCGTTCGCTCGGCGGCGGTCAGGTCGGATGCCATCGTCGGCGGTTCAGGCCAGCAGCCGCCGCAAGGCGGCGCTCAGGCCGTCGGCCAGCAGTACCAGCGCCAGGAACACGATCAGGATCGAACTGGCTTCGCCGCCGTTGAGCATCCTCATCGACTGGTCCATCAACTGACCCAGGCCGCCGGCGCCGACGAAGCCCATCACGACCGAGGCACGCACGGCGCACTCCCAGCGGTAGACGGTATAGGAGGCAAGTTCCTGGGCACTGCCTGGCAACAAACCATAGAAGAAGGCGGCCGTGCGCCCGCCGCCGGCTTCGAGAACCGCCTGGGCAGGACGCGTGTCGCCCGACTCGAGAATCTCCGCATACACCTTCCCGAGCATGCCGCCATAAGTCACCGCCAGCGCCAGCACCCCGGCCGCTGGTCCGAGCCCGAGGGCGCGCACCAGCATCAGCGCCCAGACCAGTTCCGGGATGGCGCGAAGAATCGTGAGCAGCGCCCGCGCGACCTGGCGAAGCAGATCGCTGCGCCAGCGGCCCGACCCCGGGCCGATGCGCGAGATCGACAGCGAATGGGTCATGACGGCTGCCAGCGGGACCGCGATCACGAAGGCCAGGGCGATGCCGGCGGTCGCCATGGCCACCGTCTCCAGCGTTGCCTTCAACAACAGGCCGAGAAACTCGCTGCCGGTCGCCGGCGGGATGAAACCCGACAGGAACAGGCCGATCGCGTTGAGATTGCCGGATTCGAACAGCCGCCATGGCTTGAAGTCCGCGAGGATCGCCAGCGGCCAGAGCACGATCAGCGCGAGCACCAGCGCAGTGGCGCGCTGGAGCGCAAGCGGATCGCGCGGCGCCGGCCTGTGCGCCTCGACGCTCCTGCCCAGGCTCATCGGCAACCGGGGCGCACCATCGGCACGATGTTGGCCCGCTTGTCGCGGGGGGCGCCGAACGGCGGCCACGCCGACTCGGGGCCCTGCATCGGAAGCTGGGCGCCTTCGGTCGCATATAGCTCCTGCAGCATCCTGCGATCGACCTCGGTGGTCGGTGCATCGAATACCACCGATCCGGCCCGCATCCCGACGATTCGCGGGAACCACTTGAGGGCGATGTCGACGGCATGAAGCGACGCGACGAGCGTGGCGCCGCGCTGCTCGACATGGGTCACCAGGTGACCGACCGCGGCATCGGCCAGCGCCGGATCCAGCGCCGAAACCGGCTCGTCGGCCAGCATCAGGTCCGGGTCCTGGTAGAGCACGCGCGCAATACCGACCCGCTGCAATTGCCCGCCGGACAGGCGATCGCAACGATCGAACAAGCGATCCGCCAGATCGAGTCGGGCCAGCGCCTCCCGGGCCCCGACGATATCACTCGGATAAAGGAGCGAGGTCAACGCCTGACGCATGCTCCAGCGGCCGAGGCGGCCGGCCAGGACAGCCGTGACCACCCGCAGGCGCGGGGGGATGGGCGGCCTCTGGTGCACCATTCCGACCCGGGCCCGATGACGTCGCAGTCCGCGCGCGGACATCCGCCAGGGGCTTTCGCCCAGTATCTCTATCCGTCCCTCGGTCGGGCGCAGCGCGCTGGCCAGGATGCGCAACAGGGTGGTCTTGCCGGCGCCGGACGGGCCGATGATCGCCAGGCGCTCACCCTTGGCCACTGCCAGGTCCACCTGGGACAGCGCGCGATGGCCATTGGGGTGGACCATGCCGATACCCTCGAGCTGCAAAGAGGTCTGCACCTCCTCGCCAGCGCGGACCAGACTCGTCACCGGATGAGGCCTGCCGACCTGCCGGCCGCTTCGATGCCCTCGTAGTTGCTGGCCTGAGTGGGAATGAACCGGGAGGCGCGCTGCAGCGAAAGGATCTCCTTCTGGTCCGGATTAGCGGGATCGAGCTTGAGGAAGGCCTGCCTGAGCTTGTCCACCAAGGCCGCGTCCATGCCCGGACGCACCGTCCAGTTGTAGTCGTAGTACGGCGGCGTGGTCTCGAGCACCCGCACCCGCGCCGCATTCGGATTGCCGGATTCGATCAGCTTGTCCATCACCGACGCGTTGAGCACCCCGGCTTCCGCGCGACCCGAAGCAACAAAGGCCACTGTCGCGTCATGGGCGCCGGAAAAGGCTACTGTCGGGAAATCCTTCTCGGGATCGATTCCGGCCTTCAGCAGGAAGTGGCGGGGCATCAGGTGGCCCGAGGTACTCGACGGCGAACCGAAGGCGAAGGTCTTGCCTTTCAGGTCCGCCAACGTCTTTGCCTTGCTGTCCGTCGGCACGATGAACTTGCTGGTGAACTTCTCGTCCTCGGCACGCTGCACGATCGGCACTGCGCCGCCGTCGGTGCGCAGGCGCGCCTGAACGAAAGTGAAGCCGCCGAGCCAGGCGAGGTCGATCTTCCCGGTCGCGAGACCTTCCACCACCGCGGCGTAATCGGTCACCGGCGTGAACTGGACCGTCAGACCGGTCTCCTTTTGCAGATAGTCGCCGAGCGGCTTGAACTTGCGTTGCAGTTCGGTCGGCGCCTCATCCGGGATCGCCGAAACCCGCAGGGTCTTGTCCTGGGCGAGCGCCGTGGGCGCGACCGGGCCCAGCATCAGCAGCGCGGACAGCAGGAAAGACAGCGACGGCAGTATTGAACGGGTCAGTGAGGGTGTCATAGGCTCTCGAATGGAAGGGGGACCGACGTTGATGGAAGGGGACCCCGGAAGGGGGACCACGGAAGGGGGAACAGCTTTGATTGTGCCGCCAGTGGCTCAATCCTGCTGCGGGATCGTCCGGAAGCCGGCGAATACGTCGTTGCGGTGAGGCATGAAGAAATTCCGATAACGCGGGTCATGCAGTCTGGGGTGGGTGGCAAACGCGCCGCCGCGCAGTTCACGGTGGTTGCCGAACCAGGGAGCCGAATAATCCCTGTACGGTCCAGGGATAAATCCGGGATAGGGTTTGAAAGCGTCTGCGGTCCATTCCCAGACCGCGCCGCCCCAGGCAAAGCCGCCGGTTCCACCCCCGACCTCCTGGCGGGGATGTCTTCGGGCCGCATGTTCCCACTGGGCAGCGCTGGGCAGGTGGCAGCCGGCCCAGTGGCAGTAGGCCTGTGCCTCGAAGGCATTCACATGGATCACCGGCTGGTCCGGGTCGAGCGGCCGCCACCGGTCGAACCAGCGCTGCTCCCATTGCCCGGACGCCCGCCCACCGCCGGCGCGCCGCCAGCCCTCCGGCTGGGAGCGATTCGCCTGCGCGCGCCAGCGTCCTGCCTCGTCAGGCCAGAACGCCGGGTCGTCGTAGCCACCCGACTCGACGAACTCGAGGAACTGGCCGGCAGTGACCGGCGCCGAGTCGATCTCGAAATCAGCCAGCAGGACTCCGCAGCCCGGCAGTTCGTTGTCGAAGGCAAAGCCCCCTGCGCCCCGTGCCCCTCCCAGACCGACCTCGCCGCCACGCACGAACAAGCGGGCCGGCGCCGGCAGGCGATGGAGATCGACACCAGGCGGCGCCGGATAGCCGAGCGTGGACCGCAGCCAGGCGAAGGCCTCGCCATGCATGTCCTCGTGAAAGAGCGCGAGACGGTGGAAATACAGGGCATCGCCGTCCCGCCCTGGGGGCAGCGCCGCCATGCAGGCCTCGAGTTGGTCGTCGAGCATCGACAGCACCCGGGCACGCGGCAGCGACAGGTCCCAGCGCTCGGCGTGCGGGATGCGCGACGAATCCAGCATGGCGTCCGGGCCGGCGTGAACCGGTGGCCGCGATGCCTGCGGGCGATCCTGCGCGTCGGCGTGATGCGGACCCCGGAGCGTCCAGAACTCCGCGAACCAGGCGAGGTGCGCCAGTTCCCACGCCATCGGATTGATCCCGTCCCGCTGCGGTACCGCCCATTGGTCATCCGTCAGGTCGCTGGTCCAGGCCAGAGTGCGGCGGCGGCAGTCGCGCAGCGCCTCGGCCAGGGCGTTGCCGTGCAACTCACGCGCTTCAGTCATGGGTAGCCGATACCGTGTGACAGAATCGCCGGATGGAACAACCCCGGGTCTGCCTCGTGACGCCCGCCGTTGCAAGCGCCAATAACGGCAACTGGCATACCGCAGCGCGCTGGCAGCGCTTCCTGTCCCCGCTGGCCCGGGTTGCCGTCGTCACCGCATGGCAGGACGAGCCGCCGGACGCGATGATCGCACTCCATGCGAGACGCTCGGCGGATTCGATCCTCCGGTACCGCCAGGCAGACCGTGACGCCCCTCTGGCCGTGGTGCTGACAGGGACCGATTTGTATCGTGATCTGGATGTGGACATGGTGGCCCGACAGGCGCTGGATTGCGCCAGCCAGATTATTGTGCTTCAAGACGAAGCGCTGAACCGGCTCGACCCTGCTGCCCGCTCCAGGGCCCGGGTCATCGTGCAATCCGCCACCGCGGTCAGGCGCCGGGATCCGGCGCCTGGACGCTGCGAACTGGTGGCGGTCGGACACCTGCGCGACGAGAAGGATCCGCTGGTTCTGATGAAGGCTGCCCGCTTGCTGCCGGCACAATCGCTGATCCGGATCACGCAGGTCGGCGCCGGGCTCGACCCGGCGCTCGCAGAGGCGGCGCACGAGACCGCAGCCTCCTGCCGGCGCTATCGCTGGCTCGGCCCGCGCTCACATGTCAGCACCCGGCGCAGAATTGCCGGCTCGCACGCGCTGGTGCACATGAGCCGGATGGAAGGCGGCGCCAATGTGGTGATCGAAGCCGTGCGCTCGGGCGTGCCCGTTCTGGCCAGCCGCATCGACGGCAATGTCGGGCTGCTGGGCCGATCCTATGAAGGCTACTTCACCGCTGGCGATGCCGACGAACTGGCGGCCCTGATGAGGCGGTTCGAGTGCGAGGCCGCCTTCGCCGCTGCACTCGCCGCGCAGTGCGCGCTCCGGGCTCCCGGATTCGCACCGCAGTGCGAACGGCATAAGGTCCGGACACTGCTTGCCGACCTCCTCGCCAACCGCGTGAGCGCTTGACCCGGCCGTCCCGTAAACGCCGATCTGGCCCTTTTACTTGTCCCCTACCGGTCCCCTACCGGTCTCTTACCGGTCTCTTACCGGTCTCCTACCCGGCCGAGGGGCTGCGCGAGGCTCTCGCGGGCTGCGCAAACGCGGCCTTCAGCGATTGGCGGGGACGCGTGCGCCCGGCGGCCGGCCGCCCCCGGGCGGCGGCACGCCGCGCATTCTTGCGGGCCGATTGAAGTGAAAAGGTGGTGCTGGCGAGGCGCATCAGACTGGCGGCTGGCATCGTGAGGACTCCGGACGGTTGACTATTCGGCAAGTCCGAAGATTGCGCGCGCCCGGGACAGACGGAATGAACCGGACGACGGATGGCGGCGACTGACGGACGAGTGGCGAGCGGACTCGGTTGGTGTTGCTCGTTACCACAGCCCGCACCGCCCATCCCGCCCCTGCCGACATCCGTCGGGCCACGCTGGAGGCGGCCGACCGCAAACGAGAGCATGGCGTATCACATTTCGATACAACTCCGGCACCAGCAACGACCGTGATGACGATTTTCGGCCTTCAGGCCCCCCTTCCCACTCACGCGGCGTTCGTCCGCCACGTGCTTGCCGCAACTGCGGCGACTGCCGGATTCGGCCTCGGCAGCTGGCTCCTGCATAGTCCGCTCGATCGACCCGGCGCCGTGGCCCTTTTTGTCGGATTGTTTTACGTATTGATGGCAGACCCGTTCCTCGCCATGCAGGACAGAAAGGGCGAACGTTATGCCGTAGTCGCATCGGGTGCAGGCATATTGGTTGCATCCGCGGCCATCATGGAACAGATAATCACGTTTTGAGGTTGGAAATGAAGCGGTTCGCCTTCCGGTCCATCGGAAATATTCCAGGTCCAGCCCTGCTCCTCGCGACCGCGTTGCTTGTCGGCTGTGCCGGCACACCCACCGTCGGCGCCGATCGCGCGGCATCCGCTACCGCCCCGACGACGATCACGGTGCCGGCCGACAAGATCAGGAATCGCTCGCTGGGCGTGATTACCGGCACCACCCCGAGCTTTTACGCCGACACGCCCGGACGACGCACCTTCGGGATCGTCGGCGTCATCGCCATGATGCGCGAAGGCAACCGGCTGGTGGAGACTTACGGCCTGGAGGATCCCGCGGGGCAATTGTCCGAGGACCTGGTCGCATCCCTTGCCCTGCACAACGGCATGCAGACGAGTACCCGCGACACGGCCGACCTCCTGCTTCAGATCAGCACCATCAACTGGGACTTCCGGCCTTACCGGAACGATCCGGACAATCTCTACATCGTCTATTCCGCCCGGATCAGCCTGGTCGACCAGCACAATGGCGCCGTCCTGGCGCAAGGCAAGTGCCGCAGCCGTCGCGACCATCAGGGCGACTCCGCCACGCTGGACGACCTGCTGGCCGACAGCGCCAAGCGACTGCAGAAGGAATTGCGCGAAGCAGCCCAGGAATGCGCGCAGGCGGTGAAGAGCAGCACCCTCAGCGCTTTCCTGCCGCCGGTCGCCACCGTGGCACAGCGCGCGATTTCGGAGCCGACCGGGCCCTCATCCCGTTGACACCGCCCGGGAGCGGTCAATCCAGCCGGCGGACGTCCTCGATGACCTTGCCGTCGTTGGGCAGGCTGCCCGGCGCTACCCACTCGACGTCCGCGCGAAGGCGCGTCAGCTCCCGCACGCTCTGCGCGACCCGTCCTGTGAGATCGTCCCCCGCATCGGCCTCTCCCGGCGCGGCAAGTTCGCAGCGCAAGGTCATGCGGTCGTCGGCCATGGCGCCGGACACCACCAGCCGGGCGCGGCGAATCTGCGGGTGCCGGGCAATCACCGCCGCCACCTGTTCAGCATGCACGAAGAGGCCGCGGACCTTGGTCGACTGGTCGGCCCTGCCCATCCACCCGCGGATGCGGACATTGGTCCGCCCGCAGGCCGACTGGCCACCCATTACCGCCGACAAGTCGCCGGTGGCGAAGCGGATCATCGGGTACTGGCGATTGAAGCTGGTGATCACGATCTCGCCCACTTCGCCGTCGGCGACCGGCTCGCCAGTGCCCGGCCTGACGATTTCCAGCAGCAGGTCCTCCTCCAGGATCATCCCGTCCATCGCCTCGGACTCGTAGGCGACGCAACCCAGGTCGGCGGTACCGTACCACTGCAACACCGTCTCGACGCCCTGCGCCTGGAACCACTGTCGCAAGCTCTCCGGCAACGCTTCTGCGGCCAGGGAGGCCCGGCGCAGGTGCGTGACGTCCACGCCAAGTTGCTGCGCCTTTTCAATGATGATCCGCAGGAAGCTGGGCGAGCCGAGATAGGCATCGGGACGCAACGCCCGGATCGCCTCGATCTGCTGCTCGGTCTGACCGGTACCCGCGGGAATGACCGCGCAGCCCAGCTTGCGCGCGGCATGGTCCACCATCCAGCCGGCCGGCGTCAGGTGATAGCCGAAGCAGTTCTGGAGCACCTGCCCCGGCCGAACCCCGGCGGCCCAAAGGGCCCGGGCGACCCGCCACGGATCCGGATCGGTGCTTTCCGGATCGAAGATCGGACCCGGCGACATGAATACGTGGCCGAGCTCTCCAGCGGGCACGGTGGTCAGCCCCCCGAAGGGCGGGTCCGCCTGCTGCAGCGCCTTCAGTTGCGACTTCCGCAGCAGCGGCAGTGCGGCCAGCGCCTTGCGCGAGCTCACCTCCCGACCGGCAATGCCCTGAAGGTGCCGGGCCCACCCCGGCGCCTGTTCGACCGCGCGGCTCACGAGATCCGGCAGGCGCGCGAGCAAGGCGCCCTCACGCGCCTCCGGCGGACGGGTTTCCAGGTCGTCGAAATGCGGAGTCATCGTCATAACCAGCGCTTGCGGCGCTTGTAGGATTTCAGGTTCTTGAAGGACTTGCGCGCCTCGCCCCCGCCGCCAAGGTAGAACTCCTTCACGTCCTCATTGTCAACCAGGCTCTGGCGAGGG
>JBBRJB010000049.1:0-10507 GCA_038220085.1 Burkholderiales bacterium | reverse complement strand
CCCCCCCTGCTTCTCCTCGAGGATGTGCCGCTGCTTGTGCTTGTGCTTGTGCTTGTGCATGTGCCTGTGCATGTGCATATGCTTCTGCTTGTGCTTGTGCTTGTGCTTGTGCTTGTGCTTGTGCTTGTGCTTGTGCTTGTGCTTGTACTTGTGCTTGTGCCAGCACTACCTCAATCGGTCGCTGCACCATGCTGCGGCAGTACAGTGTCTCGGCACTGGCCAGGTCTCCATTCTCGAACAGCTTGTTGCTGGGCGCGCCACCGCCGCAGTAGTCGAAGAACAGGCAACTCTCGCGACAGGCCTCGGTGCCGCGGCGGACCGCCGCCCAAAGTTGCTTGAAGCGGTTACCGCGAGTGCTCGCCAGGTAGCCGCCTTTCAACACGTTGCCCAGCGTGAAATCATCGAAACCTGGGGCCGCCTGACCCAGTAGTTCCGGCGAAAAAGTGCCGAAATCGCCCTGCCAGCCGACGTTGACGATTGCAAACGGCATTACCTGTGCGTTAGCCGGCGATTCGACGCCACGCCAGCACGTGCGTGGCGCGGCCGGGTCGAGCCGGCGCCAGGTCTGGACCTGCTCACGCACTTTCAATCGACCCTGGCTGGCGCTGGCCCGCTCGAACAACTGCGCCAGGAAGGCCCGGTGCGCAGCCTCGTGGCCCTGCACGCTTGACGTGGCGTGCGCGCCTTCGGCCTCATCAAAGTTGCAGCCAACTTCGGTTACGCCGAGGTCTTCGAAGAAGTTGGCGAAGGCGCGGGCATGTGCCAGCGTCTGCGCAGTGACCACCGCAATGGCGTGGCACGGTATGCCGTAGGCAAGCAGGTGCTGGATGCCGCGCAGCGTGCGCGCATGTGTGCCGTGGCCTTGCCTCGTCACGCGATGGCGATCGTGCAGGAAGGCCGGCCCGTCGATGCTGACCCCCACCCTCAGGGCGTGTCGCTTGAACAGCGCACACCAGCGATCATCGATCAGCATCGCGTTGGTCTGCAACGCATGGCTGACGCTGCAGCCCGGGCCGGCGATCAACTGCACGGCTGCGATGGCTTCGTCATAAAAGGTTGGCGTCCTCACCAAAGGCTCGCCAGCGTGCCAGACGACGGTCAGTCGCTCACCCAGCAAGCCGTCGTCGACCAGCCTCTGCATCGCCTCGCGCACTACCTTGAGGGACATGCATGACTTGTTGTCGCGGTCTGGCAGGTAACAGTAGTCGCAACGGATGTTGCAGAACGGCGTGGGTTGCAGCACCAACAGCCGGGTTTTCAAGCCGGGCCGGAAATCGGCCGGATGGAAAACCGAAGAGGGTTCTACTTCAACGCCAGGACGGCGATCAACCCAGCGCAGCGTGGCGACCGTTGACATGACCCGTAGGCATCAGCCGTTCGACCAGTTGCTCCAGGATGCGACTGACGCCGTCGAATCAAAGGCCCGAGCCATGGGCAACGCCCCGGTTCGGTGCAGAGCATCGACGCGCGCTTGCAGAGCCCGACGTTCCTCGATTAGCAGCGCCGGGGCAGCCTCCCGCGAAAGTGCCGTGCCGTCCATGCCTACATTCGCCGATCTTACTGAAACGCCTGAGGTCGATTTAATGTTGGTCATGGCAAGCTCCCAAAGCTGATAAGAGGCCTTTAGCAGGATCAGGTTACACCGAGTCATTCTGTTTGCAAAGGTTCGACGCACTCCAGTAATCAGTGGCGAAGACTTTCTCTCTGACGTGGGAAATTGAGCTCTAACTATCTCTGCTCCGACCCGCGTATGTTTGTCAAAATGTGTGGCTGAATCTCAGGGCGTTATTTCGAGAATGATGGCGCATGCCGCCGACCAACCGCGAAATCATCAGGTCTTGGACGGGTCGCTGCTCGTGCGGGCTGATTAATGGGCCCGGCAAACTTGACGTTCAAGACTCGCTCCGATTGAGTTAACAGCGGTTTGGATTCCATAGTCAAAATAGGACTCCACTGGATTGAGGCGATCGATTGAGGACTATCCCGAGGCGAATCGCCCGTCGTTGATCACGCTCAACGAATGTGACGATTCTCAGGCTTTTGGGGAAGTCGTTTGCCGCGATTGCTTCCGCTACTCCGGCAGCCGCGCAACGCGATCCTGACGGCGTCCCAGGCGACGGCGGACTTCGAATGGCTGAGCGTGCTCGACGCTGGGGTGATGCGCCGGGATGTGCAGGTGGAGTACGAAGTCGGCTTCAAGAGCGACGACGGGGTGGACGTCCGCTCAGCCTGCGCTCGCAGGTCGAGCCGGTCGACGTGGAGAATGTCGGGCTCGTGTCGCGCAAGCTCTACAGCATCGCCACGGTGGCGATCATCGCCGAGGGCTTTCCATGGGATCGCTACAGCTCGGTGGAAGTGCATCTGCGCTATGACGACGAGACCAACGGCATCCGCCTGCGCGACATGATCCGGCTCACCGAGAAAGAGCCGGACGGCAGCTAGAAGATGTTCATGCTCGATCCGCTGAAGATCGGCTACGAGTACCGGCTGTTCTTTCGCGCGCCCGACAATCGCGATATCGAGCAGGGCTGGCGCCCTGGCGACGACGGCCAGATCACGGTGCGCAATCCGTTTCCGACGCGGCGGGTGCTGGAGATCGTGCCGTCATTGAAATGGGGCAGAGGTGTCGGAGGCTTTCGTCGACGTGCGCTATGAAGATCGCGTCAACAATGTGCTTGCCGAAGAGCGCCGAAGCGGTAAGGCGCACGTGTGCCCCTCAGGGCTTCATCTGCCTGCTGTTGCAGGACCTGGGCGACACATCACGGCTGATCCAGCGAATCGATCTTGATCATCCGTTCTTTCGCGAGTTCAGGGTCGAGGCCAGCGTGCCGATGGAGTTCGCGCCGATCGGGCTGTCTTCGGTGCAACTGGCGCTGGACTATGGCGATCCCGCCAATGCGCAAAGCCACAAGCATGCGGACTTCGTCTTCAACGCGGCCGATACCGGTCCGAAGGTGTTCACGACTTTCCTGAACGACGCCCACGACACCCGCTACACCGCCGCACTGCAATTCCATTTCGATCCGCAGTCCGGCTGGGTCGGCGACCGTTTCAGCTATGACGTGCCGGCGCAGGAGACGCAGGATCGGACGCTCTTCGTCAATCCCTACGAGCATGTGGAATTCCGCGAAATCATTGTGCAGCCGGGAGAGATCGACTGGGAACTGGTGCAGTCCATCGAGGTGCGGCTTCAGGCCACCGGATTCGGCGCGCCTGCTCCGCGCACGGTGATGCTGCTGACGGCACAGTCGACACCGCAGTCCTGGCGGCTCCGAGGCGCGCGACCGGCGCCTGCGGACCGCGGCGTGGCGGTGGTTCTGGTGCAGACCCTCAAGGACGGCACTCGCGAGGAGACGGCGCCGCAGAACGTCGACGTCCCGGTCCTGGTGGTCAACGACCTCTTCGCGGACGCACTGCAACTGGTCTTCGTCCCGGCGTTCGACACGGCCAACGTGACCACGGTGTTCGTCGACATCGAGTACGCCGATCCGGACCACGCCTACAACCGTCGTCTGCAACTCGAGTTGCCTGGCAACAGTCGCCCTTCGTCGCGCACGCGCATCCCGCTGCGCGACAAGGACAGGCGCCAGTTCCGCACCCGCTACACCTTCGTCGGGCCTGGCGGTACCTTCGACCAACGCCCCTGGGTCGACCGCAGCGACGAACTGCTGGCGATCCAGTAACGCCGATGCTGTCGTCGACGCCATCGCCTGCGCTGCCGGTTGCGCTGGCGCCGTCGCTGCCGCCTGCCGTCGACGCGGTGCTGGCGCGGGTTGCCGGGTGCCGGCAGGTTTGCGCCGAGCGGGCGGCGCGCAGTCTGGCGCAGGTTCTGCAGCGGGTGATGTGCTCGGATTGGCCGGAGATGGCGCTGGCGTTCAGTCGTCTCACCAACACCGGCATGCCGGTCGAGTTCGCCTGGACATCACGCGATACGTCGTTGCGCTGGACGGCAGAGGTGGCGCCGCCAGAAGCCCCTGATGTCTCGCGGGTTGACGCGGCTTTTGCAGAGGCAGGAATGTGCAGTGCCGCTGCGCCATGGGCCGCGCTGCAGCGTGTTGGGGTGGATCGGGGTGCGCCGCTGCGCTACGGTGCCTGGCTGGGCGTAAGACACTTCCGGGAAGCGGACGCTTTCAAGGTCTACGTGGAATTGCCTGCGGGCTTGCTGCCTGGAATCTGGCGCCGACGGCATCCTCTGCTCGCGGGTACTTACCTGCAATGGCGGATGGCAGGGGTGGGGGCCGGCGGGAGCACCGAGTTCTATGCCCAAGTCGATGACATGGAGCCGGCGCTGCTGCATGCATTGGAAATGTCGGCTTTTGGCCAGACCGGGTGGTGGTTGGATGCGATCACGCGTCTGCTGGGTCGCTCAGATCTGCCGCGGCCATCCGGCTTGAGCCTTGCGTTCGACTCGGCGGGCAAGCTGCACGCCTTGACCTGGTTCGCCTCCGCCAAGGCGTTATTCCGGGACGACGACGCCACTCAGGCCGCGCTGCTGCGGCAGGTCAGCGACGGCAGCAGCGCTGAGGTGTTGCGCGCCTTGGGGGGCGGCGCACGAGACGGTCGGTGGCGACATGGCATGGTTGGGGTCGGCGTGGATGGCAGCGAGACCGCGTGGGTGCAGGTCGGTATCCGGCCGTGAAGCATCAAGATCAATACCGTACATGCGCAACATCCGCACCGGCAATCGACCCCTTGTCGCGCTAGATCGTCGTCATGCCACGCGACGAGGTACACGACAGCCTTCGCGGCATTGTCACCGGCGTGCTGAGGATGCCCCATTCGGGGTGCATAACGCTTCCCGTTCGGTCATCGACGCAACTGGGATCAAAGACTCATTACGCGCCGGGCAGTGTTTGAATAATCGGGCGCAAACGATAGCTTTGCCAACGTGTCAGATGGTGAAGGAGATTTCTCAACCCTGGCGATTCATTGGTCCTTTACAAGCGAATATTCGCTGCCTAACATGCTCTACGCAGACCGGCGATGTCGCGGAGTCGGAAGTCGATCAGGCCGGGACATCAACGCGAGGGCGCTCAATCCCGCCGCAGAAAGGGTTGATGGAGGACCTTGACTCATGAGCGACGTCGCCACGGGATTTCTGCAGGCGGTGAGTGCCTTCGGCGCCACGCGGCTCGGTCGGGCATCGGCGACGACCTTCAAGGACACGGGTTCCTTGTTGTCATCGCTGGCGGACGGCGTTCCCGACAACACCAAGCCGGCCTTCAATCAGCTGAAGGCGGACATCGAGGCCGATGTGGACCTGGTCAAGCCGATTGCCAAGAAGATCGGGGACCAGACCAAGCTCATCGCCAAGATGGCGCAGGAATCGATCGCCGACGCCAACGCGGGTGCATTCACCGCTGCCGAGGCGGGACGGATCTCGGTTCGGATCGGCACTGCCCTTCTCGCGATCGATGAGGCGGTACACATCGTCGCGACCGAACTGGCAAAGGACCAGAATGGTGTGGTCGACGAGGCGAGGCGCAGTGCGCTGATGGGGATTTGGGATCCTTGGACCAAGCCGTTCAAGGACCTCGGCGATGGCGCCGGCAAGCTGCTCGACTCCTTTGGCGATCAGGTGCTCCTCATTCCCCATGCGACCAAGGAGCTGGGCAGCGTTCTGAGTTTCGACCGTGACAAGTTTCGGCTCAGCGCCGCTATTGCGTCGACTGCAGAGGGCAATTTCGGGGTCCTGAGACTCAACGAATCACGCCTCGAGGCGTTTCTTGGATTCGCGCGCCGCGAGTTCGTCAATCCTTCCGATGAGCAGAAGCTGGATCTGGTCGAGCGCGACGGCAAATGGTGGCGCGCCGACGAGGCGGTCTTCGGGCTGCGGATTTTCACGCTGATCAGGCCGGGCCTGCAGAACGATCCGTTGCTGAAGAAGGTGATGCCGGGTTCATCGGACCCGGTTCCCCTCAAGCCGACCGCGATAACGCTCGACTCGATCGACGGGCTCTATCTCGGCGATGGCCAAGGTGCAGGCAACGAGAAGTTGGTGCTCCCGATCCAGTTCAATTTTCCAGGCGTCGAGATTCGTGAAGTCGCGCTCGGCATTGTGCGTAACAAGGCCAAGGAAGTTACCGGCCTGGAGGTCACGACGGTAATCGCGGCGAAGCTCGGCGACGCAGTGGGCCTGCAGATCGGCGGCGCCGGCGTTACGATCGCTCTGGACGGACAGCCGCCGGGCTCCGCCATCTTTCCCTGGACTGTTTCGCCACGCTGGCCCGACGCGATCGGACTGAGAATCAGGACCGGCCCCATCAACGGGGGGGGCTACATCGAGCGGAAGACGCGTCCGTACGGTGAGGGCGCCGACAAGAAGGAGCTGGTGGAATTCGGCGGTGTGATCCAGCTCGAGATCCTCAAGGTCGGTGTCTATGCGATCGTGATCCTCAGCCCCGACCCATTCTCCCTGGTGCTCGTGATGGGAGTGCGCTTTCCGACGGCGATCGAGCTGAGCTTCGGCTTCACGTTCAATGGCATCGGCGGGATCCTCGCGATCGATCGCCGGGTCGACTCGGCCGAGCTGATCAAGGGGATGCAGTCGCACTTCATCGACCGGGTGCTGTTCCCCGACGATCCGGTGGCGGAGGCGCCGAAGATTCTCGATCAGGTGGCGCGGGTGTTCCCGCCGCATGAGGGTGGCTTTGTGGTCGGCCCGATCGTCGAGATAGGGTGGGGCTCGCAGGCCAGGATCATCGAAGCGAAGCTCGGGATCATTTTAGCGTTGCCGGATCCGAAGTTGATCATCCTCGGCGCGGTACGGGTGCGCGCCCCCACCAAAGTGACTCCGCTCACCGATTTCCGCTGCGAAGTCTACGGCGAGATCAGCGCCGACCAGTTGCTGATCATCGCCACGCTGCGTGACTCGAAAATCGCGGGAATCACGGTGTCGGGCGACATGGGGTTCCTGATCCAGTGGGGCGGCGGGGGCGCATTCGCACTCTCGGTCGGAGGATTTCACCCGCGCTACAACGAGGCGCCGGCGCAGCTGAAGGAGCTGCAGCGGCTGACAATGGACCTTTCACCGCCGGCGGTCGTGAAGATCGTGATCCAGGCGTACTTCGCGGTTACCGCCGGCGCGGTGATGGCCGGCGTGCGCGGCGACCTCACGGCGGATGTCGGCGTGGCTAGCGCGCACGCGTGGCTGCAGCTCGACATGATCTTTCGCTGGGCGCCCCGCTTCGGCTTTGCAATCGACCTGCAGCTCGGCATCGAGATTGACGTCTTCGGATGCAGCTTTGCCTCGATCAGTTTCACCGGCGTGCTCGAGGGCACCACTCCGTGGAAGATCGAGGGCAAGGCCACGGTCGATGTCTGGTTCCTGCCGACTTTCCACTTCGACCTCGGCCCGTTCCAGTGGGGCGACAGTCCGCCGGCGATCGAGGAGGAGAAGAGCCCCCTGCTGATCGTGCAGTCGGCCTTGAGCGAACTGGAGGCCTGGAAAGCCGTGATGCCGCTCGATGGAGATCGGTTGGTCAGCCTGGGCCGCGTCGATGTTCCAGGGTTGGTTGCGCATCCGCTGGCGGCACTCGAGATTACGCAGTCGCGCGTTCCGCTGGAGACGCATATCGACAGGATCGGCAGCGCCGGCGTCACCGCCAACCGCGTGGCGATAGGTCTCCCCAGCACCAGCGCCGGTCCGGTGGGTGCCGTCTCGACAGTCAAGGCGCCGTTTTCGCCGGGTCAGTTCCTGGCTCTCGAAGGCGAGGCACTCCTTGGCCGGTCGGGATTCGACGACCTGCCCAGCGGGTGCCGGGTGGCGGCGGCGACAGTCCCGGTGGCCGGCACGCCAATTGGCGGCGAAGTGCGCTGGCGCACTTACTTCCGGGATGAGGGTGCGGATCCAGTCGAGCAAAGCTTCAATCCCCGGATGTTCGCCGAGGTCCTCGTCGCGCAGTCAGTTGTCGGACGCGCCGTGGCCGAGCGCGAGAACCCGTATGCCTCGCGCTCGGCCAAGGTCAACCCGAATCCGGCGGCGGCGATTACGGTCCTGCCCGCGGGTGCTGCCATGGTTCGGCTCGTGGATGACGGCACGGCGGTGCTCGCCGACCTTGGAATCGTCACCGCGAGCGAAGCAGGGCGCCTTTCCGATGCGATCAATCGAAGCGGCGCCGGCCGTGTTGCCGCCGTCGCGGTGGGAGTCATGTGATGCCCGATTTCGATACCGTGTTGGCATTGCGGGGACCGAAGCTCTCGGACCTGAAGGTGCACGTCAGCAATGTACTCGCCCTGAATCTCGCAGAGGAAGACGAGTACCAGGTGGGCCGTCTCACGCTGGCGTCGTTCGACTTCGTGCCTTACGCGCTCACCGGACTGGCGGCCGCCATGCGCACACCCGGCGCCGGCGTCCGACCGGTGACTCAGGTGACGCTGCCGCTGACGGACGACAAGGGCGGCGTCGCCACCGCTGAGCAGCAAGTGACCCTCTACGGGCCGGGTGACGTTCTTGGCGTCGATCCGGGGCAGATCGTGCGCCGGTATCCGCCGCCCGGCAGCACCAGCGCGGAAGAGACCTTCCACGCGCACATCGAATTCGATCGCCCTGAACTGCCCTGGGCGTTCAGCGCGCACACGCCTGGCGAGCGGATGCCGGCCTGGCTTGCGCTGGTGGTGTTCGAACGCACAGAGGTGCAATGGGAACCCGCGCAGGCGGGACTGCAGCCGATCATGCAGGTGCCGGCTGCGCTGCTGCCGCCGCTCGAGACGCAGTGGGCTTGGGCCCATGCGCAGGCGGCCAGCGGATCGGCTTCTCTGAGCGCCCGGCTGTCGACAGCCTACGCACCCGTCAATGTCTCGCGGCTGATCGCCGCCCGGGTGTTGACTCAAAACACGAACTATGTCGCCTGCCTGGTGCCTACCACCGACGCCGGCCGCAAGGCCGGGTTGGCTCTTGGCGGGGGTACGCTGGGGCCGGCGTGGACGCCGCAGGACGGCATGGTCCGCCTGCCGGTGTATGACCGCTGGGAATTCCGCACGGCGCCCGACGGTGACTTCGCCCGGCTGGCGCGTCGGTTGAAGGGCGTTGCTGCACCGTGGCCGATCGGCCGGAAGTTCATGGACGCTGCCCATCCGGGCGACCCGCTTGAGGACTTAGGCGCGGATGAGCCCGGACGACGTCAAGTCATCCGCTGTGCGCTCTACTCACCGGCGCCCCGCCCGCCGGATCAGCCCGACGACAACGAAAGCTGGAATGCCGCGCGCACCGACGCGCTGAAGGCGGCGCTGGAGCGCCCTGCCATCGTCGAAGGCACTGCCGGCATCGATCCCGGCGGGATACCGAATCTGCCCATCATCGGTCCGCGGATCTATGCGAAGTCGCAGCGCGGGACGGGGACGATTCCGGCGGGCGACTGGTTTGCCGACCTGAACCTCGCACCGACTCACCGCGTGGTCGCTGGACTCGGCACACGGGTAGTCGTCAAGGACCAGGAGCCGCTGATGCAGGCGGCCTGGGCGCAGGTAGGCGAGGTCGAGAAGGCGAACCGGCAGCTCGCCCTGGCTGAGCTGGCCCGGCAGTTGGCGCAATCGGTGCACGTGCGTCTCAGCAAGGTCGATCCGGGCCGCCTCCTGCAGATGACGCGGCCTCTCGCCGACCGGGTTCGGCTCGACGGAGCGGCCCTCACCCTTTCGGGGCAGATCGCGCGCAGCGCTACTCCGGCGTCGGCGCTCGGTGGCGCGTTCCGGCGCACGTTGCGCGCGACCGGACCGATGGCGCGTCGGCTGCCGCAGTCCGAGCACGCGGCGGTCTCGGCGATCGTGGCAGTCGGCGGTGTTCCGCGCGACTTCACGCGACCCTACGTGGAGCTCGATGGGATCAAGGGACTTTCTGCCGCCGCGATCAGGTCCCTCGATATGAGCTCGGTGTCGGTCGCGCTGGGAATTCCTTCCCAGGACGCAATCGCAGCGGTCCATCAGGCGTCCGCCACGCTGCAGCAAGGGCTGAACCTGGCGACGGCCGTCACGACGCCCGCGTCGTGGCAGGACGCGGACGTGAACTTCCGTCCGGGCACGGTACTTACCGAGCGGATCGTGGGCCGTATCAAGCAGCAGATCGCCGAGACGCCGGCAGAGGACCTGGTGCGCTCGCGCTGGCTGGGCGGGTTCGCGTCTGCCTTCACCGCCTCCGGGCTCGACCGCTCGGCAGAGTTACGGGCCACCGCGCTCCGGCTGGAAGAGACCGTCGCCGTCGCTGCAGGCCGCATCCCGGCTGCTGCTACGCTGGCGGCGGGCACCGCTACTGCAAACGCTCCGGCGCGAACAATCGGTTCGGTGATGCTGCGGGAAGGGGCCGGGCGGGTCGCACCAGCGCGCTCGCGGCTCCCGGCTTTGGCGGCAGGCCGACCGAATGTCACGATAGCGACGCCTGTCGCCCGCGAGGCGCATGCCGCCATTGCCTCGATCCCGACCGAGCAGGTGCGGCTCGACCAGTTCCGCACGCCGCAGGCAACAGCTTTGGCCACCTGGCTCAAGCGCGCGAGTGCCGTCAATGTCGCCGACATCC
>JBBRJB010000048.1:0-10618 GCA_038220085.1 Burkholderiales bacterium | reverse complement strand
GAGGTCGGCGGCGCCTGGGAATGGCATCAGGATTACGGGTACTGGTACCACAACGGCTGCGTGTTTCCATTGATGGCCAGCGTGATGGTGGCGCTGGATCACTCGACGCGCGAGAACGGCTGCCTGCAGGTCGTGAAGGGTTCCCACCTGCTGGGCCGGATCGAGCACGGCGTGCTGCCGGGCGAGCAGGTCGGCGCGGACCCGAAGCGCGTCGAGGAAATTCTCAAGCGTCTGCCGATCGAATACGCGGAAATGGAACCGGGCGACGGGCTTTTCTTCCACAGCAATGTGCTGCATCGCTCCGACCAGAACCGCTCCAGGAACCGGCGCTGGACGGTGCTGATGTGCTACAACGCTGCGCGCAACGACCCCTATCTGGCGCACCATCACCCGCAATACACGCCGCTCGCTAAAGTGGCGGACGAGGAGGTGAAACGGGCCGGTCTCAAATTGTCCGCCGGTGTCGACGCCTTCCGGCGCGCATCGGCCAATCCGCCCGAACTGCAGAAGCGGATCGGCTGACCCGGCGCGGGAAGGTGCTCTTGATCAGGCGGGTCACCCGCGGCTTCGGCAGGCCTATGGCGGAGAACTTGTCCATTGAACTGCTCCTGTAGTCATTACAAGCTGAGGCCTTGCAACAGGAGTTCCGTCAGCGCACTCATGCTTCCGAGGGCTGGCCGCTTCGGCGAAAGGCCCGGTGTGAATCCGAGCGCGACGAAGCGCTGCGCCAGTTCGGCATTGCCGGTAATCAGGTGCAACGGCACGTCCCAGCTGGCGCCCAGGCCGCTGACGCTGGCCACCGGCTGGTGGTCGCCGACCAGGATCAGGGTGTCGTTGAGACTCTCCGGTTGCCCGACATAGCCGGTGATCCAGTCGAAAGAGTACGCGATCGTCTGCACATAGGCCGGCCCGAGATTCAGCCAGTCGGGCGAACTGTCGAGCGAGCGCGCCAGCGGCGCCGGCTCGTAAGGCGCTGACGTCGTGAGGCGGGACCAGTCCGACTGGTAAGGCGGCACCGGACCGAAAGGAATGTGGCTGGTGATGGTCGGGAAGACCAGGAACTGCGGTTTGCGGGACGCGCCGGCCCGGCGTCGCTCGTTGTAACGCGCCATGGAGAACTGGTCCGGAATCCGCCAGAAACCGAATTCCGGACCCTGGTAGCCGAGGCTGCGGCTGTCGAGCAGGGTGTCGTAGCCGTAGAACGATCCCTCCGGCCATTCCTGGCGGATTCCCGGCATCAGCGCGACCGTCTCGTAGCCCTGCCGGCGGAAGTGACTGACCAGCGTGGGTCGGCGGGTGGTCAGCAGCAGGTCGTAGTTGCCGGGGTCGCTCACATCGACGCCGGAGAGCAGGGAGGCGTGGGCCAGCCAGGAACCGCCGCCGAAGGTGGGGGAGCGGATGAAGGCCGACACCGCATGACGGCCGCCGCGATCGAGGGCGGCAGCGAGCGCGTCTCGACGCGGCTGCAGCTGGCGGGAATAGTCGGGATTGTCGTAGGCGGCGGCGCCGTAGGACTCGAGAAAAACCAGGGTCAGGTCGGAGCCGCCCAGCTGTGCGAGGTTGCCGTCGAAGGCCGGGCTCGGTGGCAGGAGCCGGTTCGTGCGCTGAACCGAGAGGGCGTTGGCGATGAAGCGTCCCTGCTGCAACCAGGTGCCGGAGACCGGGTCGGCGACGAAGTCCGAGAGCCTTGCCGGCCCGGCGCCCGGCGACAGGTTGCCGACTGCCGGAACCAGCAGGATGGCGAGGCCGGCGCCCGCGCTCGCGAAGGCTGCCGCCGACGCGCGCCGTGACGCGCGGCGCGCCATTGTCGCGAACGTCTCGGCAACCCGATGCATCGACCAGCGGAGGGTGCGATGGAAGCCGACGGCCAGCGCGGCGATGCCGGCGGCGATCGCCAGCGACTGCCACCCGGGCATCTGCTGCCAGGCCAGGGCAAGCAGGCCGGGAATGTGCGGGCCGTCCCAGTAGAGGTTGATCGGACGACCGAAGAGCGCGGGCAAGGTCACTTCGGCGTAGCGGCTCGCCGACAGCACGATGTAGAGCCAGCTGACGGCGGCGATCAGCCGCTCGCGCGCGCGCGCCGTCAGGGCCG
Source organism: Burkholderiales bacterium (assembly GCA_038220085.1). GTDB lineage: Bacteria > Pseudomonadota > Gammaproteobacteria > Burkholderiales > Burkholderiaceae_E > Lautropia. The sequence continues at coordinate 8,526 of JBBRJB010000048.1, read as the reverse complement.
CCGCCGCTGCGAGGACTCCCAGCAGGACCAGGAATTCGACCGACAGCGTGAGCGTCGGCCGGATGGCGGGGGACGGCCACCAGTTGTCGAAGGTCAAGGCGGTATGGAGTATCAGCAGGGCGAGCACGAGCAGCAGCCCTTGCACCACCGCCTGCTGCCGCGCCGTGCGGGTCACGGTCGGCTTCAAGCGGCGAGCGGCAGTCGGCGCCGCCGGCTCAGCCAGTCGACATCGACCGCAAACGACCAGGCCACCATCGCCACTGCAGCGACGGCGGCCGCGGTGCGCAAGCCATCGGGCAGGATCGGCGCGACGCAGGCGATCAGCGCGAGCATCTGCCACACGCACAGGGTCTTGCGGCGCCGGCTTTCCGGCAGCGGGCGGTTCATCCAGTGCCAGAGCATGGCGGCGGCGATGAAGCCGTAGCGCATCAGCCCGGCCAGCATCACCCAGGCGCCGGCGGCGCCGGACTCCCATGCCAGCGCCGACAGCGCCAAGGCGAGCAAGGCGTCGGTTTCCATGTCGAAGCGCGCGCCGAATCGGCTCTGGCTGCCTTTCAGGCGCGCCAGCCAGCCGTCGATGCCGTCGAGCGACAGCGCAAGGAGGGCGATGCCAGTCACCAGCAGGCCGATGTCGAACCAAGGTTCGCCATAGAGCGACGCCAGCAGACAGACGATGGCAGCGCGGATCAGCGTCACCGTGTTGGCTGAACCGAAGCGGGTATTCGGCCGGTGGGCGTGAAGGAACGCCAGCAGCGGCAGCAGTATCAGCACATAGCCGCCGATCGCCTTGTACAGGTGGCCGCTTCCGGCGGGCATGAGTTCCGCCAGCAGGACCGCCCCCGCGACCAGCGCCGCGCCGACACCCAGGATGCAAAGCCAGGCGCTGATCGCAAGACCGTTGATGCCTGGCAGCCAGCCAAGCCTGTCGCTTCTGATCGGATTATCCATGGTCCAGCCCCAGTACAGCCAATCGAATCCGCGTCGTCGCTCGCGGCCGGCATGTCCTTACGGCAGTATATCGACGCGGGTCGCGATGGAGCGAGAGTCCTGGCCCGGGTGCGGTCGGATAGAATGCGTTCGCCCGGCTTCGCCGCCGGCGCGTGTCGACGCGTTGCGTGTCGACCCGTCCCCGCCACCAATCGATGGCGCCTTTGCTGCGCGACCGAGGAGATGCAGATTGAGCCTGGCCGGCCAAACGACCGTCGAGGCCCGGGCGTTCTGGGCACATGGCGACGGTAGCGGATCGATCCGCAGCCAGGTGCTGCCGCAGCCGGCTCCCGGTGAGGTGCGTGTGCGCACGCTTTTCTCCGGTATCAGCCGCGGCACCGAACTTCTGATTTTCCGCGGCGGCGTTCCGCGCAGCGAACACACCCGCATGCGCGCGCCGTTCCAGGAGGGCGACTTCGAAGGACCGGTCAAGTACGGCTACTGCAATGTCGGCATCGTCGATGCCGGAGCGGACGACCTGATCGGCAAGCCGGTCTTCTGCCTCTACCCACACCAGACGGCGTACGTGGTGCCTGCCGCCGCCGTGCAGGTGATCCCGCCGGGCGTTCCGCCGGCACGCGCGGTCCTGGCGGCGAACCTGGAGACGGCGATCAACGGCCTCTGGGATGCGCGCCCCTGCATCGGCGACCGGATCTGCGTGGTCGGCGGCGGCGTGGTGGGCCAGCTGGTCGCCTGGCTGGCCGCCGCGATCCCGGGTTGCCGGGTCGAACTGGTGGACACCAATCCGGCGCGCGCGGACATCGCTACCCGGCTCGGTGTCCGATTCGCCGCGCCGGCTCACGCTGCGCCGGAGGCCGACCTGGTAGTGCATGCCAGCGGCAACCCGGCGGGACTCGCGACGGCGCTGGCGCTGGCCGGCACGGAGGCGACGGTGCTCGAGATGAGCTGGTACGGCAGCCAGCCGGTCACCCTTGCGCTGGGCGAGGCCTTTCATTCCAGGCGCCTCGACCTGCGCGCGTCCCAGGTCGGATCGATCGCCGTGCAGCAGCGCGCCCGCTGGTCCCACTCGCGGCGGATGGCGCTCGCGTTGGCGCTGCTCCAGGATCCGCGCCTGGATGCGCTGTTCACGGGAGAGACGCCGTTTCCCTCCTTGCCCGGTCTGATGGCGCGCCTGGCTGCGCGTGATCCGTCACTCGACAACGCCTTGTGCGAGAGAATCGCCTATTCCTGACCGGTCAGCCTGATCGCTCAGGCAGCCGAGAACAGGAAATACATGTATAGCGTCAACACCAGGGACCACTTCATGATCGCCCACAGCTTCAAGGGCGATGTCTTCGGGCCGGCACAGCGGATGCACGGCGCCACCTATGTCGTGGATGTCGAGTATCGACGCCCGACGCTGGATGACGACGGAGTGGTCGTCGACATCGGTCGTGCCGGCGAGGTCCTGCGCCAGGTGCTGGCAGAATTGAATTTCCGCAATCTGGACGAGGCGCTGGAATTCAACGGCAGGAACACCACCACTGAATTCCTGGCGCAGGATATCTTCGCGCGGATCGCGCGGCGGCTGCGCGCCGGCGAACTTGGTGCGGGCGCCGCGGGCTTGACCGCCATGCGGGTGGCCCTGCACGAATCCCACGTGGCCTGGGCGGCCTACGAAGCCGCGCTCGACTGAGCAGCGGCGTGGCCGATTTCGATTTCATCCATCCCGGCGACCTGGCCACGAGGACCGGCGGATATCGCTACGCCCGCCAGCTCCTGGCGGCGCTGCAGCGCCGGGGGCTGACCGCGCGGATCCATCGGCTGGCCGACTCATTCCCGTTTCCCGACTCTGCGGCGCTTGCCCACGCCGACCGGCTGCTGGCGGGCCTGGCGGACGGAAGCAAGGTGGTCGTCGATGGACTGGCCTTCGGGGCGATGGCCGGGGTCGCCGGCAGGCATGCCGCCCGACTGAAGCTGGTGGCCCTGGTACATCATCCGCTGGCCTTGGAGACCGGGCTCGATCCTGCTGTCGCTGCCCGCCTGGCCGCATCCGAGCGCGACGCGCTCGCCGGCGCCCGCGCGATCGTGGTGACCAGCCCGGCCACCGCCGTGTCGCTGCTGGACTACGGCGTCGCACCCGACCGTATCACGGTGGTGCTGCCGGGAACCGGGCGGCCGCAAGCGGCCGGGCCGGCTGCAACCACCACCGCAACCACCGCCACCGCCGCAGCAGCGAGCGGCGCGCCGGTCAGGCTGCTGTGCGTCGCGTCGCTGACGCCCCGCAAAGGGCATCTGCTGCTGGTGGCGGCGCTGGCTGCCTGCCGCCAGAGAGATCCGGCCGCGCGCTGGCAGCTGCTTTGCATCGGCAGCGCGGAGCGCGATCCGGCCTGCGCGGCATCGATTCGCTCGCGGATCATGGAACACGGGCTCGATGCGCAGATCGTGCTGGCCGGCGAGCGCGACGAGGTGGGAGTTGCCCGGGCTTATGAAGAAGCGGACGTGTTCGTGCTGGCGTCGTACCACGAAGGTTACGGCATGGTGCTTGCTGAGGCGCTTGCCGCCGGCCTGCCGGTGGTGAGCACCACTGCCGGCGCCATACCCGAGACCGTGCCCGCAGGCGCGGGCCTGCTGGTGCCGTCGGGTGACGTCGCCGCCCTCAGCCGGGCGCTGGCGCAGATGATCGGGCAGCCTGGCCTGCGGCGGTCGATGTCGGCGGCGGCCCGCGCGGCGGCGGCCGTACTGCCCGACTGGGACGATGCCGCGCGGCGCTTCACGGCAGTCCTGGGCGCCCTCGACGAGGCGGCGGACAAGGCGGCGGACAGTACGCCGGACAGTACGCCGGACAGGGCACCGGAGCCGGCACGATGAGCTTCTCCGCGTCATGGCTCGCGTTGCGCGAGCCCTTCGATCATGCGGCCCGGTCGCCGGCCCTGATTGCAGCGCTGCGCCAGTACCTGGCCAGGGTCCGGGGCGAAAACATCCGCGTGCTGGACCTGGCCTGCGGCTCGGGCTCCAATCACCGCTACCTCACCCCGAAACTGGCGGGCGGCCAGCACTGGACGATGGTCGACAACGATGCCGCCCTGCTGGCATTGCTGCCCGGCGGCGCAAGACCCGGCATGCCAGGCGAGGCGGCCACGGTGCTCGAGACGGTGTGCCTGGACCTGGTGGATGGGCTCGCCCGTCTGCCGATCGGGGAGACGGATCTCGTCACCGCGTCCGCGCTGCTCGACCTGGTCTCCGAGCAATGGCTGGCGCGCCTGCTGGACATGCTGGCGACGCGCCGGCCGGTGCTGCTGCTCGCACTCAGCTACGACGGGTCGATGCAGTGGCAGCCGGTGCTGCCGGACGACGCCTGGGTGACCGGGCTGTTCAACCGGCATCAGCGGACCGACAAGGGATTCGGCCCGGCACTGGGACCGGCTGCCGCCGATAAGGCCGCCCGCGGCCTGCGCGCCTGCGGGTATACGGTGACGACGGCGGCCAGCGACTGGCTGCTCCTGCCCGCCGACAGGGTCCTGCAGCAGGCCATGGTGGCCGGCATCGCCGAAGCGCTCGGCAGTCGGCCGGGCGGTGCGTCCGGCGACGCGGTGCGATTGCGCAACTGGTCAGAAAGCCGGCTGGCGCTGGTGGCGGCGGGCCGCTCCTGCCTGCGGGTCGGCCACACCGATCTGCTGGCGTTGCCGGGATCAGGCGACCGCGGCTGAGCGTTCATCGTCGGACCGCTGCCGACCCCGCAGTTCCAGGTCCCACAGCACGTCCTCGCCCATCTGGTGGTGCCGGCAGGAGGGCCGCAGGCAGTCGCTGAGCGCGAGCACCTCCGGAAGCTGCAGGCCCTGGCGTCCGGAGCCGATGATCACCGGCGCGATGGCGATCTGCAGGCGGTCCAGCAGCCGCTGGGCCAGGAAACGCGACACGGTGATTCCGCCTCCCTCGACCAGGATCGCGTGCAGGCCCCTGGCCGCCAGCAGGTCGAGCAGGCTCTCGAGGTCGATACCCCCGTCGATGCGCCGGGCGGGGATGATCTCGGCCCTCCCGCAGGTGGATTCGCCTGCCTGCTGCGGGTAGCGCGCGACGAGGGTCGGGGGACGTTCATCCGAGCAGAGACGGTGGGCAGCTGTCAGGCGGCGCGAGGGATCCAGCACCACCCGGGTCGGATGGGACCCGGGAACCAGCCGGGTGGTCAGTTGCGGATCGTCCGCAACCACGGTGCCCGCGCCGACCAGGACCGCATCGCAGAGTGCGCGCAGGCGATGCATGTGGACCAGGTTGTCCTGGCCATTGATGAAGCAGGAATCGCCGGAACTGGTGGCGATCCGGCCATCGATGCTCTGCCCGAGGTGGCCGATCAGGTAACGTTGCCCGCTGCCAAGGTCGAGCAGTGGGCGATAGAGGCCGAACAGCTCCCGGGCTGCGGCGCTCCAGCCGCCCCGGAGGCACCAGCCGTGTCCGGCCTGCCAGTCCGCGCCGAGGCCGGAACCATCCGGCATGCCGGCTTCCAGGCGGATGGCGGCCCCGGCGTTGTCCAGCGTGAAACGGCGGGGCGGCAGGCCTGCTCGCCGACCGTCGACGATGGCCAGGCACAGTGACCAGAGCGACTCGCTCTCGCCGGCGCTGCTGCCGTCGGCTGCGGCACGGTCGGGCGACGGGCCTGGCGGGTTTCGGGTCATGGGCGCAAGCTTACGCGAATGCGGCCCCGCGGCCGCGGGGCCGGCGGCAATCCGGGGGGCAATCGGGTGGACTCTGGCCAGATTGGGTATGCTAGGTTACCGATATCCCGCCAGACCACCGATGAACCGCGAAAACGACAGCGCTTGCGCAGCAATCGACCCGGCAACTACAGCGGTCAGGGCTCCCGCCCCGCGTCCTGCAGACGGCATCGCAGCGACGCGGGCCGGCGTGCGGGTTGACCGCGCGGTGACCGAATTGCGTCGGGGGCGGCCGGTTCTGCTGCGATCCGGCCCGGAGGAACTGCTGGTTGCGGCAGTCGAGACGCTGATGCCGTCCACCTGGCTTGAATTGACCGGGCAGGGCCGGGGTGTGACCCTTACCCTCACTGCTGAGCGGGTCCAGGCCACAGGCTGGCACAAGCCGACCCTGGTGACCGCCGTCACCGATGGTACGGTCCTGCCGCTGCCGGTCATTAATTCGGCGCCGATCGGGTCGGCAGCGGACGCACCCGCGCCGTTGCTGCCGATTTCCCTGTGGCTGCCGGCCTCGTTCGAGCCCGCCCGTCTCGTCGACCTCGCCGGCATCGGCAGTCACGGCAGTGATGCCGGCGGCGCCTCGACGGGCGGCACCGAGCGATTTGGCAGCCTGCTTGCGATTCAGCCGGCGCCACCGGCCGCCCAGACGACCCCGGCCATGCGCGCCGCGCTGGAACTGGCGCGGCTGGCCAGGCTGGTGCCTGCCATCGTCACCGCGGACGGACTCGGGTCCCGCCCCGGAGCCTTCGCGCTCGCGGACGGTTTCCGCCAACCGGAAGCCGGCGATCCCCACCACCTGCGTGTGTCGGGGGAGGACATCTTCGACTACGCGCAGGAGCGGGCGAGTTCGCTGCTGCGCGTGAGCGAAGCCCCGGTACCGCTCGCGGGCCACGAGGACAGCCGCTTCGTGCTGTTTCGCGAGACGGTGGCGGACCTCGAGCACGTCGCGATCATCGTCGGCAATCCCGATCCTGCCAGTCCGGTGATGGTGCGCCTGCACTCCTCCTGCCTGACCGGGGACCTGTTCGCCAGCCTGCGCTGTGATTGCGGCGACCAGTTGCGCGGCGCGATTCACAGGCTCGGCGAGGGCGGGGGCGTGCTGCTCTACCTCGCCCAGGAAGGGCGCGGCATCGGGCTGGCCAACAAGTTGCGCGCCTACGCCCGCCAGGATGCGGGTATGGATACCATCGATGCCGATCGCTATCTCGGCTTTCGCGGGGACGAACGCAATTTCGCCGTGGCGGCGCAGATTCTCCACAGTCTGGGCATCGCACGCATCCGGTTGCTGACCAACAATCCGTCGAAGATCGCGGCCTTGCGCCAGGCCGGCCTTGATGTGGTCGAACGCCTGCCGATCGGCGGCCAGATCAATCGCCACAATGAGCGTTACATCGCCACCAAAAGGGACCGGGCGGGACACCTGATCGATGTCCCGAACCCGCCGGCCGCCCGGCAGGCCGGCTGAAGGCGAGCGGTTGAATCCCCATGCGCCCCGTGCGATTCCGCCGGCCGGACCGCTGAGGACGCCGTCCCCGCTGCCGGCGGGAAGCGGATGGGCCCGCCTGGTCGTGCTGCTGTCGTTTAGCCTGGTGTCAATGGCGGCAATGGCGCCGGCCGCCGCGGCTCCAGCCACCGGTTCGGTGAGGCAGGGTGAGCAGGTGTTCAGCTGGGGGCGGATGGAGGTTTCCGCGAGCCCTGAATTGGTGTTTGCCGTGCTGACGGACTACGATCACATGGCCGACTTCCTGCCGGGCATGCGGACATCCGAAGTGGTCTCTCGCAGCGGGCACTCGGTCGTCATAGAGCAGACCGCCGATGAGGCCGTCCTGTTCTTCTCCCAGCGGGTGATCGTCCGCCTGGCGATCGACGAGTCGCCACCCGACCGGCTGACGCTGCGCTCGCTGGCCGGCAGCTTCAAGCAACTCGATGGCAGCTATGAATTGACGCGCATGGCGGAGGGCACCTTGATCGAGTACCGGTCCCGTTTCGTGCCGGATTTTCCGTTTCCACCGATTGTCGGGACGTATGCGGTGGAGCGTTCGCTGGCGCGGCACCTGGCCGCACTGGCGCAGGAGATGCAGCGCCGGTCGTCGCAGGCACCGCCGTCGCGCATGCAATGAGCATGCGCAATCGCGGGGTGATATGAAGGGGAATCCATTGAAGAATGAAATGGCTGCATTGAAAGAGGTGCCGAAGGACGAGGGCCACGGCGGCCGGCCGATGTCGGAGGTGGTCCGCGAGCGGATCCGGTCCGCCGGCAAGCGCTTTCACGCCAACGACAACATAGCCGAGTTCATCCACTCGGATGAGGAGCGCAGCCAGTTGCGGCGGGAGGTGGAGCGGCACGTCGAGGGGATGCTGCGCTCGCTGGTGATCGACACCGAATCCGACCACAACACCCAGGACACCGCCCGCCGCGTCGCCAAGATGTACATCGACGAGGTCTTCGCAGGTCGCTACAAGCAGGCGCCGCCGATGACCGAATTTCCGAACGTCGAGAAGATCAATGAACTGATGGTGGTCGGCCCGATCACCGTGCGCTCCGCCTGTTCGCACCACCTGTGCCCGATCATGGGCAGCCTGTGGATCGGGGTGCTGCCCAACGCCGATTCGAACCTGATCGGTCTGTCCAAGTACTCGCGACTGGCGGACTGGATCATGAGCCGCCCGCAGATCCAGGAGGAGGCCGTCAAGACCCTGGCCGACGAACTGGAAATGAAACTCGCACCCGACGGGCTGGCCGTGGTGATGCGGGCGGACCATTTCTGCATGCACTGGCGCGGCGTCAAGGACAACAGCAAGATGATCAGTTCCGTGATGCGAGGTTCCTTCCTGCGCGATTCCAGCCTGCGCAAGGAGTTCCTCGATCTGATCGGTCGCTGATCGGTCC
>JBBRJB010000047.1:0-11016 GCA_038220085.1 Burkholderiales bacterium | reverse complement strand
AGGGTCCCCGCACGCTGACCCGCCCGCTGCTCGAGGCGGGGGAACAGCCGATAGACCTTGTCCATGTTCTGCCGGCGCCGTGTCCCGCCCCGGCGATACGCCCCCAGAGCAAGGTTCTCCGCAACATCCAGGTTCGGGAAGATCCGACGGCCTTCCGGCACCTGGATCAGGCCGGCGTCGACGATGGCTGTCGACGGCGCGCGGCTGATGTCGCGACCGTCGAAGGTCACCCTGCCGGCGCCCGCCCTGACGATGCCGGAGAGCGTGCTGGCGAAGGTGGACTTGCCGGCGCCGTTGGAACCAAGCAAGGCGACCACTTCGCCGGGAAAGACCTGGAGCTCGACATCATGGAGCACGGCCAGCCGACCATAGCCGCTGCACAATCCCTCGACGCTCAGCAGGGGCGTCGCCTTGCTCATCGTCGCGCCCGCTCACGCAGCTTCTGCGCGGTGCCGCGGCCGAGGTAGGCCTCGATCACCGCGTCGTCGCGGGTCACCACCTCCGGTGCGCCATGGGCGATGATGCGACCGCCCGAGAGCACGTAGACGTCTTCGGCGAGGCTCATCACCGCCTGCATCACGTGTTCGATCATCAGGATCGTGATGCCCTCGTCCCGCAACCCGCGCACCAGCGGCACGATGGCATCGATCTCCGCGGGATTGAGCCCGGCGAGCACTTCGTCGAGCAGCAGCAACTGGGGATCGGTGGCCAGTGCCTTGGCGACCTCGAGGCGCTTGCGCTGGGCTATCGGCAAGGCCGCCGCGTCGCGGTCGAGGATCGGCGCGAGGCCGAGACGCTGAGCGATGGATTCGGCATGCGCGAGCGCCTGCCGGCGCGACGGACGATGCAGGTGGCTGCCCACCGCGATGTTCTCAAGGACCGTCTGACCGGCGAACGGCTGGACGATCTGGAACGTGCGCCCCATTCCGAGCCGGCAGACCTGGTGTGGCGGCATCCCCGTGACATCCCGGCCATCGAAGCGTACCCGTCCGGCGTCCGGCTTCTGGAAACCGGAAACGATGGAGAAGAGCGTCGTCTTGCCGGCGCCATTGGGCCCGATCAGTGCGCAGATCGATCCCCGCTCCACCTCTACGCTCGCCCCGGTCAGCGCCTGCACGCCGCCGAAGGCGATCGAGAGCGAGTCGGCCTGCAGCAGGGTCTCAGGCACCCCGCCTCCGCAAACGATCGGACCGGAGCACGCCGGCCACGCCGCGCGGCGCCACCGTCACCACCAGCACCAGGACCACGCCATAGAGGACGAGGTTGATGCCGGGCAGGTCGCCGAACAGGTTGCGGGTGGTCTCGCCCAATGCGTGCAGCAGGACCGAGCCGATCAGCGGCCCCCAGACCGTGCCGATGCCGCCAACGATGGCGCCCATCAACGCTTCGACCGAGATGGCGGGTCCGAATGCCAGCACCGGGTCGATATAGTTGAGGTACTGGATGTAGAAGACCCCGGCGGCGGCTGTCAATGCGCCGGAGAGGGCGGCCGCACCGAGCTTCACCCGGAACACGTTCACGCCGAGTGCACGGCCGGCGTCTTCGTTATCGCGCACCGCCACCAGCCAGGCGCCGAAACGCGTGTTTCGCAGGAAGATGCAGATTCCCAGGCCCACGGCCAGCATGGCCAGCACCAGGATCAGCATGCCGGGCTTTTCCAGTTGCAGGCTGGACAGGCCCTGGGCCAGCGGCAGCTGCAGACCGACCCCGGCGCCGGTGAAGTCGAAGGTGTTGGCCAGGATACGCAGGACCTCGGCGAACGCCAGCGTGACCAGTGCGAAATAGGAACCGCGCAATCCATAGCGGAAGGCAAGGCCGCCGATCACGATACCGGTCAGTGCGCCGGCAGCGATTGCCAGCGGCAGCGCCGCCCAGGCCGACAGGCCGAAATTGATCTGCAGCACGCCGCTGGTGTAGGCGCCCATGCCGAAGAAGGCCGCATGCCCGAACGAAAACTGTCCGCCGAATCCCGCCAGCACGTTCCACGCGACCGACAGCAGTGCCGCATGCAGCGTCAGGATCAGGAAGTGCAGCACCACCCCGTTGTCGGTGGACAGGGCGGTCGCTACGATGGCGGCGCAGAACACCGCCAGCAGCAGGAGATCGGTGCGCAGGCCGCGCCCCATCAGCTGCCCGGCCGGAACAGGTACTTGCCGGTGGGTTTGCCGATGACCTTGCCCTCGTCGTAGATGAGTTTGCCGCGCAGAATCGTGGACTTGACGCGCGCGCCGAGCTCCATGCCTTCGAACGGACTGTAACCCTGCGCCGACTCGGACTCGGCCGCGCGGATGGTCCAGGTCTCGGCCGCGTCCACCAGCGCCAGGTCCGCGTCGAGCCCGACATCGATGTCGCCCTTGCTGTTCAGGCCGAAGCGCCGCGCCGGATTGAAGCTGGTGAGCCGTGCCATCTGGTTCAAGGAAAGCCCGCGGCGCATGCCTTCGGATACCAGTGCAGACAGCAGGTACTCCGTGCCACCGAAGCCTGATTTCGCCATCCAGATATTGCCGAAATAGCGCTTGGGTACCTTGATCTCCTGCTGGCAGCAGGCATGATCGCTCACGACCCAGTCGAGCTTGCCTTCCAGCAGCTTCTCCCACAGGAATTCGACGTCCTCGCGCGGCCGTATCGGCGGATTGACCTTGGCATAGGTCGTGGTCGCCGCGCGGGTGTCGAGCATCAGGTGCCCGATCGTGACTTCGCGCCGGAAATCGATGTGCGGGAACAGGTCGGCCATCTGCAGGGCGGCAACCACCGCCTTGCGCGACGAGAGATGAAGCAGGTTGATCGTCGGCAGCGCCGTCTCGTTGGCCAGATATGCCGCGATGAACACCGCCAGACCCTCGGAGTGAGGCGGCCGCGCCGCGCTGTAGGCCTCGAGGCCCTTGAGCTTGCCGGCCGATTCCACGCGCTGGGTGTAAGCCGTCATGATCTCCGCGGTTTCGCAATGCAGCGAGAGGCTGATCTGGTCCGCCTTTTCGGGGAACTGCTCGCGCGCGGCCTGGATACCGCGCATGATGAACTCGAAGTGCGCATAGTCGTAACGCTCTTCCGGCTTGATCATCAGGAAATCGCGCTGGCTGTCGGAACGGCCGTGCAGGCCGTGCGAGCCGTAGAACATGAAGATCTTGAACGAGCTGACCCCGTGCCTGGCGATCAGGTCGGGAATCTCCGCGATGTGAGTCGCGTCCATCGGCGCCAGGTGGTATCCGTAGTCCACGTGGAATCGCCCCTTGGACAGCTTGAGCACCTCCGGATAGAAATCCCGGTAGGCGCCCCCTTTGTTCAGGTAGTACTGCCCGGTACGGAAATAGTTCAGGCTGCTGGTGACCCCGCCCTGCGCCGCCGCCTTGCTCTCGGTAACCGCATCCTGCGCCAGCGGCGAATAGATGCCGGCGTGCATGTGCGCGTCGACGACGCCCGGGAACGCCAGGCGGCCCTTGCCTTCCAGGACCCTGGCTGCACCGGCCGGGTCGATGCCGGGCGCGATGCGGGCGAACTTGCCGTCCTTGATCGCGATGTCGCCCCGGTGCACGGCATTGCCATGGGGCCGGACCACGACGACGTCCCTGACGAGCAGGTCGCAGGTGGCGGCGGCGCCGCTGCCCCGGCGCGCTTTCGATGGGGTAGCCATTGAGTCAGTTCCTTTTGTTGCTCATGCTTTTGTTACTCACGCCCGGGCGCCGAACAGGCCCTGGGGCCGGAACAGCAAGACCGCAATGAAGATGACGAAGATGCCGATCTGGCCCAGGCTCTCGCCGAGCAGAAGTCCACCGAGGGACTCGACCACGCCGATCAGCAGGCCGCCGACCAGGGCGCCGCCGAAGCTGCCCATGCCGCCGAGCACCACGACGGTGAACGCGATCAGCACGAATCCGCCGCCGACCGTCGGGTTCACGTAGTAGGTCGGCATGAGAAAGCAGGCGGCCGCGCCCAGGCAGGCGAGACCGATGCCGAAGCTGAGCGCGAAGACGCGTTCGACGTCGATGCCGACCAGGCGGGCGCCGTGACGCTCCTTGGCGCAGGCCCGGATGGCGCGACCCGGCGAGGTCCGGGTCATCAGGAGCCAGAGGAGCAAGGCGGCGACGAGCGCGCCGGCCATGGCAATCACTTTGGGAACCGAAATCATCGCACCCAGAACATTCATCGTCGCCAGCGTATAGGCGGTATCGATGGTTCGGGTGTCGGACGTGAAGAACAGCAAGGCCAGGTTTTCCAGGGCGATCGACACGCCCAGTGTCACCAGGAGGATGTTCTCGTCACGACCGGCGCTGGCCCGGGCGATCACCCAGCGGTAGACAAGATAGCCGGCGACGAACATGCCCGGCACCATGATCGGCAATGCCAGGTAAGGATCGATGCCGAATTGCGTGAACAGGAAATAGACGCCGTACAGCGCCATCATCAGCGCGGCGCCGTGGGCAAAATTGATGATGTGCAGGACACCGTAGATCAGCGTGAGGCCGAGCGCGACCAGGGCATAGATGGCACCGGTGGTCAGCCCGTTGAGGAACGACGCCCACAGGATATCCAGCGAATACAAGAAGCGCCTGCCTGTCGGTCACCGGTTGCCGTACTGCGTCAGCCCCTCCAGGGAAACACCGGCGCGGTATCGGCGAACTCCTTCGGCACGATCACGTGGATGTCGCCCTTGAGGACCTGGGTCATCAGCGGCGTCGCGCCGGTGTTCTGGCCATCGACGATGCGCGTCGGCCCGTAGGGCAGGAAGTGATCCGTCCAGGTGCTCGACGCCAGCGCCTGGATGATCGCGCCGCGCTCGGCCGACTTCGCGCTCTCGATCGCGCTGGCCAGCCACTGCATGGCGACGTAGGTGTTGAAGATCTCATAGGTGAAGAACAGCCCCTTGGCCTCCACCGCCTTGCGCAGCGCCAGTGCGCGCTTGTCCCCGGGGTTGTACCAGTGGTTGCAGTCGATGATGCCGTCGGCGACGTCCGGAAATTCCTTGACGAACTTGAAGCTCGAGGCGGCGCCGCCCAGGACCGAATAGATCGCCTTGGGTGTGACCTTCTGCTGGCGCATGGTCCGCACCAGCAGCGCGTACTCGTTGTAGTAGTTGGCCGGGACCACGATGTCCGGATTCAGCGACTTCATCCGCAGCACGATGTTGTTGAAATCGCGGGTCGGATTGGCATGCTTGACCACGTCGACGATCTGGTAGCCGAGTTGCGGCAACTGCTCCTTCAACAGGTTGGCGGTTCCGGTGCCGAACAACGATTCCTCGTGAATGATCATCACCGTCTTCGCCGGCTTGCCTGAGACGGTGTTCAGGATATGCAGGTTCTGGACTGCGATTTCGGAACAGGTCTTGTAGCCCGGGCCGAAACGGAAGGTGTTCTTGAGGCCACGCTCGACGATACTGTCGGCCACGCCGATGTCCACCACGTGCGGCAGGTCGTACTTGGCGGCCGCCTGGGTGGTGGCCAGGCAGATCGCCGAGGCATAGGCGCCGATGACTGCGGCTACGCCCTCCTGGTTCATTTTCTCGACCTCGGCCGCGCCCACCGCCGGTTTCGATTGGGCATCGCCGCTCAGCGGCTCGATCCGCGCACCGCCGAGCGACTTGATGCCGCCGCCCTTGTTGATCGCTTCGATCGCCATCATCGCGCCTTCGCGGCACTGCTGGCCGGAAAAGGCCAGCGGTCCGGTCACCGGATGCAGTACGCCGATCCTGATCGGCTTGGGCTGAGACAGCGCTGCGATCGGAAAGCCGATGGTGGCGACGCCGCTCGCCACCGCACCGGCCGTGCCTGCTCTCAGGACGTTTCTGCGTGCAATCTTCATGTGCGGCTCCCGGCAAGTTGAAAGGGTCGAAGCAGTGGATCATAGCGGACTGGCCGGGTAATCATGCCGTATCGCCGACCGGCCAACAAGCCGAATCGGGCCTTGGCGCCCAGCGGCACAACAAGGGAACAGCCTCGTGAAAGAAGATCACCGCCCGCATGTCGACACCGAACTGCTGCATGGAGATGCCGACCTGCGCGCCGACCTGCGCGTCGACTCCGCGCTGGTGCCGCCGATCCAGTACAGCGCGACCTTCATCGCGCGCGATGCCGGCGACTTTGCTGAGATGGCTGGGCGCAGCCGGCATCCACGCTATTACACGCGTTACGGCAACCCGGTGCATGAGCGGGTGGCACGACTGCTCGCTCGCCTGGAGGGCACCGAGACAGCGCTGGTCACCGGGTCCGGCATGGGCGCAATCTCGACGACCCTGCTGGCGCTGCTGAAAGCCGGTGACCACGTGATCGCCCAGAGCCGCCACTACATGAGCACCGCCAACCTGTTCGACGAACTGCTGCCCCGCTTCGGCGTCATCGTGACGATCGTCGAGCAGTCCGATGTCGGTGCCTTCGAAGCGGCGCTGCGCCCGACGACCCGGCTCGTCATGCTCGAAACACCGGCCAATCCCACCCTGGTGCTGACCGACCTTGCCGCGGTGGCTGCACTGGCTCGTCCCCGCGGCATCCTGACCGTGGCGGACAACACGTTCGCGTCGCCGCTCAATCAGCGGCCCCACGCCCTTGGCGTCGACATCGTGGTCCACAGTGCAACCAAGCACCTCGGCGGCCATCACGACCTCACCGCCGGCATTGTCTGCTGCAGCAACGCGCTGGCGGAGCAGATCTGGGAGAACCACATCATGCTCGGCTCGGTGCTGTCGCCGATGGACGCATGGCTGCTGCTGCGCGGCCTGCGCACGCTGTCGCTGCGCATCGAACGGATCAATCGCAACGCGATGGCGTTGGCCGCCTTCCTGGAGAGCCATACGGCGATCGAGCGGGTCTTCTACCCCGGCCTCGCCAGCCATCCGCAGCATGCGCTGGCCCGTCGCCAGATGACCGGCTTCGGCGCGGTCATCGCCTTCGCCGTCCGCGGCGACTACGACGCGACCAGCCGCTTCGTCAGCGCCCTGAAGGTTCCCACCCAGGCGGTGAGCCTGGGCGGCGTCGACTCACTGGCGGTTCACACCGCGGCGATGTGGTCCGGCACGATGAACGAGGCACAGATGCTCGCGGCGGGGATTCCGCCTAATTTCGTGCGCTTCTCGGTCGGCATCGAGCATATCGACGACCTGACGGCGGATATCGACCGGGCCTTGCGAAGCGCGACCTGAGGTCGCGCGTATTTCCCGTCACTGGCGCTGCAGCGCCGGATCCACGGACCCTTCCGATGCAGGCCGCGTGCGGTTCACAACCATCCGCTGATGCAGGCGGGCGATCGCCGCGCTCCCGGTCTTCTGGCAGAGAAAGGGGAAAATCGCATGCACCAGGCAGGCCGCGCCGCCGGTCAGCATCAGGGCAGCAAAGCCGCCGGCATGCCGCAGATGCTGGAAGTAGCTCTCGCCGACGGCCGCCGGGTGCTCGGTAAAGAGTCGCGAAAGGGGTTGCGGGAGGCTCATGCGGTCACCATCGTGGGCATCGTCAGTAGGAGGATATCAATCCTCAAGGTTAAATTTATTTGATTATTTCCATCAAATTGCCGTTGTTGTAGAATAATTTTCCTCATAACGTCAATAAGATAGGAAATGGATCGCACCGACAAAACCATCCTCGATCTGCTCCAGACAGATGCCTCCCGCACGGTGGCGGAGATCGCCGAGCAGGTCCACCTGTCCACTACCGCCTGCTGGAAGCGGATCCAGCAACTCGAATCGTCGGGGGTGATCCGCAAACGAGTCGCACTGCTGGATGCGGCCAAGCTGGACGTGGGCGTGACGGTGTTCGTGGCGGTGAAGACGAACCAGCACAACGAGGAATGGCTGCAACGATTCGCGCAAGCGGTGACCGCGATTCCGGAGGTGCTCGAGTTCTACCGCATGAGCGGCGAGATCGACTACCTGCTGCGGGTGGTCGTTCCGGACATCGCCGCCTACGATGCGGTCTACAAGCGGCTGATCCGCGACATCGCCTTGTCCGACGTCAGTTCCAGCTTCGCCATGGAGCAGATGAAGTACACCACGGCGTTGCCCCTGCAATACGCCTGAAGGAAATCGTCGGGCCGGTCCCGGCGGTTCATCCGCTCAATCGGCGGTGAGGGTCTGTCGTCCCAGCCAGTGCCCGGCCGGGTCGAGATCGATCGGCCGGCCGATCGCAGCGGCCTCGATGCAGAGCATCCGCCGGTACCCGTCGTCGGGCATGTCCGGCAGCGCCGCGCTGCGATCGACCCAGGGGTTCCAGATCACAGCGTCCCGGAACCCCGCCATGGAAATCGTCAAACCCCCATTCGGCGCCACCAGTGACAGCGGCGCCGGCACATCGAAATAGATGCGATCGGTTTCCCGGTCGAACTGCAGGGCTTGCGCCGGACCGACATCCTCGACGTCGGCAACCGCGTCGAGAAAGCGCACCCCGGCGAGCCCGTCCAGCCGGGTCCGGGTGATATCGGCTACCACCAGGTAGGTATGCAGCGCCGCGGTGAACGACAGCGGACCCGGACCGGTGTTCTCCACTCGCAGGGCCATGTCCAGCCGGCGATGGGCAAGCGCCACCGTCAGCATCATCGAGAACGGATGCGGCCAGAGCGAACGCGTGGCGGTGTCGTCGACCAGTCGCAACGTCACCGACCCGGCATCCGAAGCCGGCTCGACCGTCCATTGCCGGGTCCGGGCAAAGCCGTGGCGCGGCACCTGGAAGTCCGGCCCGCGCTGGTTGAACTGCGGAAAAATCACCGGCACGCCACCCCGTATGGCGCAGCCCTCGCCGAACGTGCTGCGCTCGGACAGGTACAGCCGCTCCTCGCCACCGGCCGGAATCCAGCTGAGGA
This sequence comes from Burkholderiales bacterium, assembly GCA_038220085.1. Classification (GTDB taxonomy): domain Bacteria; phylum Pseudomonadota; class Gammaproteobacteria; order Burkholderiales; family Burkholderiaceae_E; genus Lautropia. Next base: position 2,235 of record JBBRJB010000047.1, on the reverse strand, counting down.
CATGGGCGCCGTGCAGAAGGACCGTTGCGCGGTCACCGGCCGGTGTCGACAGGTTGACCGAGGGCTGATCGAGGGAACTGCCGGCTGCTGTCATGTGTCCTCCCGGGACGTCGCTGGTTCGGTTGCGTCAGGGATGCATACTAAACTGGCGCGCAGTCACACCAGCGCAAGCGCTCATCCGCGAAACTCATGAATTCACCTTTGGCAAGGCATCAGGCCGGACCGCCGCCAAGCGGCCTGCCCGCCCTCGAGGCGCGACTGCGCCAGGATCAGGCATGGCTGGAACTGCCCGCACGCGCGTGGATGCCTGCCGGCAAGCACGCCGGCCAGGCGGTGCACGACGTGATCATCGTCGGCGGCGGCATGGCGGGCATGGCGGCCTGCGCCGCGTTGAAGCATCTGGGGATCAAAGCAACCATTTTCGATCGGGCACCCGCCGGATTCGAGGGCCCGTGGGCAACCACCGCCCGCATGGAGACCCTGCGCTCGCCCAAGCAACTGACCGGACCCGCCCTCGAACTGCCGGCCCTGACCTTCCGCGCCTGGTTCGAAGCGCAGTACGGCCTCGCCGCCTGGGAGGCGCTGGACAAGATCTCTCGCCTGCTGTGGATGGACTACCTGCGGTGGTACCGGCGGGTGATGGCGCTGGACGTGCGCAACCGGCACGCCGTCCTCGCGGTCCGGCCGCGCGCAGACCGCCTGGTCGAATTGACGGTCGACGCCGATGGCGCGCGCTCGGCAGTGCTGGCGCGCCGGGTCGTGCTCGCCACCGGCCGCGATGGCCTGGGCGGGCCTTACGTGCCGGCGTGCATCGAAGCCCTTCCGCGCGATCGGTGGGCGCATTCGTCGGACGTCCTGGACTACGGCTGCCTGGCAGGCAAGCGCGTGGCCTTGGTCGGGGCCGGTTCGTCGGCGATGGACAGCGCGGCGACCGCCCTCGAAGCCGGCGCGGTCAGCGTCGACCTGCTGATCCGCAGGCGCGACATCCCACGCATCAACAAAAGCAAGGGGGCCGGCAACGCCGGCTTCAACCTCGGTTTCGTCGACCTCCCGGACGAATGGAAGTGGCGCTTTCGTCACTACATCAACATCCAGCAGGTTCCCCCGCCCCGCGGCAGCACCTTGCGGGTATCGCGCCACCCCAATGCGCGCTTCTACCTGGACAGCGCCCTGCTGGAGGTGACGCTGGCCGGCGATGAGTTGAGGATCGAGACGACTCGCGGCCGCTTCCTTGCCGATTTCCTGATCTCCTCCACCGGGTTTCGAGTCGACTGGCATGCCCGTCCCGAGTTTGCCCCGATCGCGGCGCACATCCGCGCCTGGAAAGATCGTTACACGCCGCCTGCCGGCCAGGAAGATCGGGAGCTGGCGGATTCCCCCGACCTCGGGCCCGCTTTCGAGTTGCAGGAGAAGACGCCGGGCGCCTGTCCGGGACTGGATCGGGTTCACTGCTTCTGCTACCCGGCGGTCCTCACTCACGGCCCTGTGTCGGGCGACATTCCCGCCATCAGCGATGGCGCCAGGCGGCTTGCCCAGGGCATGGCGAGCCTGTTCTACTGCGAAGATGTCGACAAGCACTATGCGGCCTTGCAGGCTTACGACGAACCCGAACTGCTCGGGGACGAGTGGGTGCCCGCCCCTTCGCCAGAGCTCCAATCGGCACCGGACAGGACGCTTCGATGACCCGCTCCGATATCCCCGGCCTCGATGACTCTCCGGGCGACGATCTTCTGGACCGCATCGCCGGGCTCGCGGCAGGCGGCGCGACACACGCACTGCGCCACCGGCGGGAGAAGGTCGTGGCCGCCACGCAAGGCAGCTACGACGCATTGTTCGACCCTGCCCTGCCCGGCCTGACACTGATCGAACGGCTGCTGGTCGCCCAGTACGCCTGCCGGTTGACACCGGCGCCCGGGCTGGCCGCCCACTATCGCGAGCGGCTGCAGGCGGCCGGGGCCGAGGCCAGTCTGATCGACGCCGTACCGGGGGATGGCGCCCCGACCCTGGCCGATGGCCGCCTGCGCGCCATCCTGGCTTTCACGCGAACCCTGATCGAAAAACCGGTCGCGGCCGACAAGGCAGCGTTGCTGGCCTTGCCCACCGCCGGCCTCGCCACGCCTGCGGTAGTCGCCCTGGCCCAGTTGATTGCCTTCCTGTCATACCAGGTGCGGCTGGTGACCGGGCTTCGGGCATTGAGTGCGGTCCATGACAGTGCCCCGCTTCCGGACGAGCCGA
>JBBRJB010000046.1:0-11288 GCA_038220085.1 Burkholderiales bacterium | reverse complement strand
CGGGCTGCCTCCAGCTTGGCCGCGATTCGCATCCGCAAGGCATTCAGTTTGATGAACCCGCCTGCGTCGGCCTGATTGTAGGCGCCGCCGTCGTCCTCGAAGGTCACGATCCGGGTATCGAACAGCGAATTCTCGGAACTGCGGCCGGTGACGATGACGTTGCCCTTGTACAGTTTCAGGTCGACCTTGCCGCTGACGCCCTGCTGGGTGAAATCGATCAGGTGCTGCAGCGTGCGCCGCTCCGGCGACCACCAGTAGCCGTTGTAGATCAGGCTGGCGTAGCGCGGCATCAGGTCGTCCTTGAGATGGCCGACCTCGCGGTCCAGCGTGATCGACTCGATGGCGCGATGAGCGCGCAGGAGGATGGTGCCTCCCGGCGTCTCGTAGCAGCCCCGCGACTTCATACCGACATAGCGGTTCTCCACCAGGTCGAGCCGGCCGATTCCATGCTTGCCGCCCAGCCGGTTCAGTTCCGCGAGCAGCTCCTGCGCCGGCATGCGCTTGCCGTCGATCGCCACCAGGTCGCCGCGCTCGAAGCTCAGTTGCACCGGCTCGGCCTTGCCGGGCGCTTTCTCCGGGGCCACGGTCAGCCGCCACATGCCCTTCTCCGGGGGCGCCGCCGCCGGATCCTCAAGCACGCCGCCCTCATAAGAGATATGCAGCAGGTTGGCGTCCATCGAGAAGGGCGCCTCGCCCTTGCGCTTCTTGAAATCCACCGGAATGCCGTGCTGGTCGGCATAGGCCAGCAGCCGCTCGCGCGACAGCAGGTCCCATTCGCGCCAGGGCGCGATGACCTTGACGTCGGGCATCAGGGCATAAGCGCCCAGTTCGAACCGCACCTGGTCGTTACCCTTGCCGGTGGCGCCGTGCGAAATGGTGTCCGCCCGCTCCAGGCGGGCGATTTCGATCAGACGCTTGGCGATGAGCGGCCGCGCAATCGAAGTGCCGAGCAGGTACTCACCCTCGTACACGGTGTTGGCGCGAAACATGGGGAACACGAAGTCGCGCACGAACTCCTCGCGCAGGTCATCGATGTAGATGCTCTTGACGCCGGCAGCGCGGGCCTTCGCCCGGGCGGGCTCGACCTCCTCACCCTGGCCGATATCGGCGGTGAAGGTGACCACTTCGCACTGGTAGACATCCTGCAACCACTTGAGAATGACCGATGTATCCAGCCCGCCGGAATAAGCGAGCACGACTTTCTTGACGTCCGACATGAGTTCCTCCGAGGCCGCTATTGTGCCAGCAACGACACGCCCGGCCGGGGCTGCGGGGCGCGGCGACGTCGTGGTACGCCGGCCAGTGCGACAATGGTCGGGTCCCTGTCACCATCCTCCGGACCTGCACACCATGAATTCCACCGAGAGACCCGCCGAATTGCCGTCACTACCGGGTGTCCGCAGCGGCGGCCGGCTCCTGGTCGACCAGTTGCTGGTACACGGCGTCACCCACGCCTTTTGCGTGCCTGGGGAGAGCTACCTGCCGGTGCTGGACGCCTTGCACGAGGTCCGTGACCGGCTGGCGTTGATTGTCTGCCGCCAGGAGGGGGGCGCCGCCAACATGGCGGAAGCCTGGGGCAAGCTGGGCGGGGGCCCGGGGATCTGCTTCGTGACCCGGGGGCCGGGCGCAACCAACGCCGCGATCGGGGTGCACACGGCCCGGCAGGACAGCACGCCGATGATCCTGTTCGTGGGCCAGGTCGGCAGCGATTTCGTCGAGCGCGAGGCTTTTCAGGAAATCGACTATCGGCGGATGTTCGGCAGCATCGCGAAATGGGTGGCCAGCATCGATCGCGCCGATCGGATCCCGGAACTCGTCTCCCATGCCTTTCATGTGGCGACTTCGGGCAGGCCGGGGCCGGTGGTACTGGCCTTGCCCGAGGACATGCTCGCCCAGGTCGCCGACGTGCCGGACGCCAGGCGCTATGCCGGCGCCCAGGCGTCCCCGTCGTCCGCGGCAATGCAGCGGATGCACGAAGCCCTGGCTGGCGCCGAACGCCCGCTGCTGCTGATCGGCGGGTCGGAGTGGTCCGATGCGGGGCGTCGGTCAGTGGCGCAATACGCCCATCGCCAGGGCCTGCCGGTGGCCTGCGCTTGGCGGTTCCAGGACGCGTACGACAATTGCGACGACCACTATGTCGGCGAGGTCGGGATCGGGATCAATCCGCGGCTGGCCGAGCGCCTGCGCCAGGCCGATGTGATCGTGGCGGTCGGCTTGCGGCTGGGCGAAATGACCACGAGCGGCTATACCCTCCTGTCCGTGCCCTCGCCGGCGCAGCAGCTGATTCACGTCTATCCCGACCCCGACGAGATCGGCCGCGTCTATCGGCCTGCGGCGGCGATCGTAAGCGGCGCCGACGAATGGGCGCTGGCGCTGACGTCCCTGGCCGGGACGCCGGCCGCCACCAGCCAGTCCCGGCGTGAGTGGCTCGACGGCGCGCGCCAGGATTACAGCGCGTGGCGTGTGCCGCGCGCGCAGCCGGGAGATTTCGACTACCCGGCCGCGGTGCTGCACCTGGACAAGACCCTGCCGGCCGATGCAATCATCACCAACGGGGCGGGCAACTTCGCGTCGCCGATACACCGCTTCTTCCGACACCGGCAACACAAGACCCAGCTGGCGCCGAGCTCCGGCGCCATGGGGTACGGCGTGCCGGCTGCCATAGCGGCCAAACTGCGTTATCCGGATCGCGTGGTCGTCGCGGTTACCGGCGACGGCGACTTCCTGATGACCGGGCAGGAGCTGGCTACCGCCCGCCAGTACCGGGTCGCGATAACGGTACTGCTCGTCAACAATGGTATGTACGGTACGATCCGTATGCATCAGGAGCGCGACTTCCCAGGCCGGGTCTACGGCACCGAACTGGTGAATCCTGATTTCGACGCGCTGGCGCGGGCCTACGGCTGCTTCGGGCAGCGGGTGTCGAAGACAGCGGATTTCGCTGCCGCCTTGGAGGCCGCGCTGGCAGCCAACCGGGCCGGGCAGCCGGCATTGCTGGAACTGATGATCGACCCGCAGGCAATCACGGCCAACCAGACGCTCAGCGACATCCGCCGACAGGCATTGGGAGGGAAATGACGATGTCTAAACCCGATAGCGCCGCCGACGCCGCACCCGCGAGTGCGCTCGATCAGCTCAAGCGCTTCACGACCGTGGTCTCGGATACCGGCGATTTCAATTCGATCAAGGCGTTCACCCCGCGCGACGCGACCACCAATCCGACGCTGATCCTGAAGGCGGTGCGCATGCCGGAGTACCGTTCCCTGCTGACACAGGTGCGCCAGCAACCGGCGCGCGGTGACAGCAAGCAGGCTCAGATCGAAGACACCTGCGACCGCCTCCTGATCGCCTTCGGCAGCGAGATCCTCAAGATCATCCCGGGGCGGGTCTCCACCGAAGTGGATGCGCGCCTGTCCTTCGACACCGAAGGCAGCGTCGCGAAGGCGCGGCGGCTGATCGAGCTCTACGAGGCGGCGGGCATTGCGCGCGAACGCGTGCTGGTCAAGGTTGCATCCACCTGGGAGGGCATCGCCGCCGCCGAGCGGCTGGAGCGCGAATCCATCCACTGCAACCTCACGTTGCTGTTCGGCTTTCCGCAGGCGGTGGCCTGCGCGGACGCCGGCGTGACCCTGATCAGTCCCTTCGTCGGCAGGATCTACGACTGGTACAAGAAGCAGCAGGGCAGGGAGTTCACCGCGGATGACGATCCGGGCGTCCAGTCGGTGCATCGCATCTACACCTACTACAAGCGCTTCGGTTACGAAACCGAGGTCATGGGCGCCAGCTTTCGCAATATCGGCCAGGTCCTCGGACTGGCGGGCTGTGATCTGCTCACGATCAGCCCCGACCTGCTGGAGCAACTCGCTGCGTCACAGGCCGAGGTTCCGCGGCGCCTGAATCCTGCCACGGCCCGGTCCGCGACCGTCGAGCGCGAACGATTCGACGAGCGCCAGTTCCGGTTCGGAATGAACGAGGACGCAATGGCAAGCGACAAGCTTGCCGAGGGCATCCGTGCCTTCGTGGCCGACATCCGCTCGCTGGAGCAACTGGTGGCAACGGCAGCGTGAATCGCAGGCGGTTTCCGGACAACCATCGGTCCCCGCCGGCGCGCGCGCTGCGCGGCGACTGGCGCGCCGTGTCGCTGGCGCTGGCGCTCTCCGGGTTGACCGCCTGTGCGGCTCTGCCGGGCGTTCCCGACAGCGGGCCGGCGGTGCCGGCCACGGCGAGCGATTGCCTGGTGTTCCTTGACGAGGTCAACCGGGTCGTAGATCTTGCGGGGGTGCGGGACGGCGCCGACCATCGCATCGCCGGATTCCCCTATCTTCGGGTCGACCGGTTCACCGCGTCGTTTCGCAAGGAGGCGACCGCGGATGACCTGCGCTACCGCGCCTGGGTCGACCGCATGCGGGCGATCGACGCCGAAGCCCGGGAGCATGAACTGGCCAATCTGCCGAACGAAGTTTTTCCGGTCCTGCGCTCACTCAGCCGCGAGCAGGTCCAGTCCCAGTCCCGCTACTGCGGCCAGCTGCTGGTCGAGGATCACGCAATGCAGGGCTCGCAGCGCCGGCGCCTGCCGGACCTCGCCGTGGTGCCGGACGACTACAGCACGGCGCGGCGGATAATCGGCCTCTACTCCCTGAGCGGCATCCCCTATGCGGCAGGCGAGCGCAGCTGGGAGCGGCATATGCGAGCGGTTTTCACGGACCAGCGCTCGGCGCCCCCGCCCTCGAATATCGCCTATCACCGCTATGGTCCGAGGGAACAACCGGTTGCCGCGCGCGCTGCGATCGCGCATGCGCGTTCCATCCTGTCCGCAGCGCCGGTGGATGCGCTCGGGATTCCCCGGATCGACGATGTCGCGCGCGACGACCTGCTGGATGCTTTCGCACCCAGTTTCGAGATCGCCACCAGCGCGGAATACGACCGCTTCGGCCCCCTGCAATGGATCGACCTGGCCGGCCTGGTCGCACCGGGGGCGGAGCGCTACTGGCTCGATGTCGATCCCTCGCAGCCGGTGGTGTACCGTCGGCTGGCGTTCACCCGCTACCGCAATGCCATCCTGCCGCAGCTGGTCTATACGATCTGGTTCAGCGAGCGGCCGATGCAGGAATCCGGAGATCTCCTCGGCGGTCGACTCGACGGCTTGGTCTGGCGGGTCACGCTCGATGGGCAGGGTGAGCCGCTGATGTTCGACACCATCCAGCCCAGCGGCCGCTTCGCGATGTTCTTCCCCACCGCGAGGATGCGCGCCAAACCGCCGCCGGCGGCCGACCCGCTGATCGAGTGGGCGTTCTCGCCGATCGACGAGCCGATCGAACAGTGGATCGGACCGGTCCCCGTGCTCGCCGGCGTGAAGCTTCATATAGAGTCACAGACCCATCAGCTGCTCGGCCTCGGCTTGCCCTGGGCCGGATGGGGAGAACCGGTCGCGTTGAGCGCGCCTTACCGCGCGGTGCCGGCGGATCGGCTGCGGGCATTGCCGCTTCCGGGCGGGGGGAGCCGGAGCATCTTCGGACCCGACGGCGTGGTGCCCAACACCGATCGCGTCGCCCGCTTCCTGTTCTGGCCGCTGGGCGTCACCAGTCCGGGATCGATGCGCCAGTATGGCCGCCAGCCGACCGCGCTCATCGGTCGCCGGCACTTCGACGACGCGGACCTGCTGGAAAAGCGCTTCGAGCTGCTGCAGTAGGCCCGTCGCTTCAGCGGCCGGTACTGCCGAATCCGCCGATGCCGCGGTCGCTTGCCTGGAACTCGTCGACCTCGCGAAACGTCGCCTGCACCACCGGCACGATGACCAGCTGCGCCAGTCGCTCCAGGGGCTTCAGGTGGAAGGGGATCTGGCTGCGATTCCAGCAGGAGACCATCAGCGGACCCTGGTAATCGGAGTCGATCAGACCGACCAGGTTGCCCAGCACGATACCGTGCTTGTGTCCCAGGCCCGAACGCGGCAGGATCATCGCGGCCAGGCCCGGATCGTCCAGGTGGATCGCCATGCCGGTGGGAACCAGCACGGTCTGGCCCGGGCCGATCTCCAGGGTGTCGTCGATGCACGCGCGCAGGTCGAGACCGGCGCTGCCGGGCGTCGCGTAGGCCGGCCGCGCCTGCCTGATCCGCTCATCGAGGATCTTGAGTTGGACAGTGGTGGTGGTCATTCGCTGTTCATCGGTCGCTGCGGGGAAGTCGCCTGGCTATCTCTGCCACCAGTCGGGTGGCCAGCTCAGTCTTCTCGGCGCGCCCGAGCGATGTGACGCCGGCTTCGTCCACCAGCACCAGTTCGTTGTCATCGCGACCGAAGGTATCAGGGCCGATGTTGCCGACGATCAGCGGTATGCCTTTGCGCTGGCGCTTCTGCTGCGCATGCAGGATCAGGTCGTCGGATTCGGCGGCAAAGCCGACGCAGAACGGACCGGCCGCGCGTCGCGCCACACTGGCGAGGATGTCCGGGTTCTCGACGAGTTCGAGGGACGGAGCCGTTTCCGGCGCACCGGCGTCGGCCCGGCGGCTCCCCGCCGTGTCGGGCTGCTTCTTGATCTTGCTGGCCGAGGGGTTGGCGACTCGCCAGTCGGCCACGGCAGCCACCGCGATGAAGCAGTCGATCCGGATGGAGGATGCCGCCAGGTCCAGTTCCGCATCGACTGCGGCCATCATCTGCAGGGCGCTCTGCACGTTGATGCGCTTGACGCCTGGCGGCGTTGCCAGTGCGGTCGGCCCGGACACGAGCGTGACCTGGGCGCCGGCGTGGCGGCAGGCGCGCGCCAGCGCGTAGCCCATCTTGCCGGAGGACAGGTTGGTGATACCGCGCACCGGGTCGATCGCTTCGAAGGTGGGGCCGGCGGTGATCAGCACCCGCTTGCCGGACATCACCTTGTCGGCGAAGAACGCGATCATCTCCTCGACCAGTTCCAGGGGCTCCAGCATGCGTCCGTCACCGACCTCGCCGCACGCCTGGTCGCCGCTGCCCGGACCGAGGATGCCGATGCCGTCGCCGCGAAGCCTCGTGACGTTGCGCTGGGTGGCGCGATTCGTCCACATCTGCCGGTTCATCGCGGGCGCGACCAGGAGCGGGACCTCCCGGGCCAGGCATAGGGTCGTCAGCAGGTCGTCGGCCAGCCCATTGGCCAGCTTGCCGATCAGGTCGGCCGATGCCGGCGCGATCAGGATCGCGTCGACGTTGCGCGACAGGTCGATATGCGCCATGCCGTTGTCGACGCGATCATCCCACTGGTCCGTGAAGACCGGCTTGCCGCTCAAGGCCTGGAACGTGGTCGGCGATACGAAATGCGTGGCTGCCTTGGTCATCACCACCTGCACCGAAGCCCCCGCACGCTGCAGGTCGCGCACGAGTTGCGCTGCCTTGTAGCCTGCCACGCCGCCGGAAACCCCGAGCAGCAGGTTGCGGCCGATCAGTCGGTCGCCGTTGGCAATCGTAGAGGGTCTGTCCATGACATCGATTCCGGCAGGCTCGGCTCAGGAGGTCACGCGCATGCGACGCATGCGCAGGAGTTCGTCCAGGATCACCAACGCGGCACCCGCGCTGATCGCCGCATCGGCGGCATTGAAAGCCGGAAAATACCAGTTGCCCTGGTGGAACAGCAGAAAGTCCACGACCTGGCCGTAGAGCAGGCGGTCGACGACATTGCCGATCGCGCCGCCGAGGATCAGGCCGAGCGCGAAACTGAATCTGCGCTGCTCGCGATGCTGGGTCAGCAGGTAGAGGATGAAAACGGAAGCCGCCAGGGCGATCGCCACGAAGAACCACCGCTGCCAGCCGTCGTGGCCGGCCAGGAAGCTGAACGCGGCGCCCCGGTTGAACAGCAGGGTGAGGTCAAAGAAGCCCGGGATCACGGCCAGGCGCTCGCCGAGGACGAAATGATCCAGCACCGCGATCTTGGTGAGTTGATCGATGACGATGACGATCAGGGCCAGCGCGAGGAATGGCCAGATCGGACGCGGGGTGGCGCTTTGATCAGGCATGGCTGCGCGGCTCCCCATCGCCGTAGAGATTGCTGACGCAGCGCCCGCAAATCGTCGGGTGGGTGGGATCGGCCCCGACGTCCGATCGCCAGTGCCAGCAACGGTCGCACTTGGGGTGGCTGCTGGCGACGACTGCGACCGATCGACCGTCGGGGCCGTCGGCCCGCGCCAGCGAAGCGGCCGAGGTGATGAGCACGAAGCGAAGGTCGTCGCCCAGCGAGTGCAGCGCGTCGAAACACTCGGCGTCCGCGGTGACCGCCACTTCCGCCTGCAGGGATGAACCGATGTCGCCGCGTTCACGCAGCGTTTCCATCTCCTTGAGCACGTCGGCACGCGCGGCGCGGATCTGGATCCAGCGCGCATTTAACTCCGCGCTGTCGGCAATCGGCTCGAAGCGATGGAAGACCTGGCTCTGGATGGTGCCACCCTCGGCCTCGAAGGTCATCGGTGCAAACACTTCCCAGGCCTCGTCGGCGGTGAACGAAAGGATCGGCGCCATCAGCTTGAGCAGGGTGTCGGTGATGTGCCAGAGGGCGGTCTGCGCGCTCCGGCGCGACCGGCCATCGGCGCGGGTGGTGTAGAGCCGGTCCTTGAGGATGTCGAGGTAGAAGGCGCCCAGATCCTCCGAGCAGAAGGACTGCAACGCCGAGACCGCCGGGTGGAACTCGTAGCGCAGATACAGTGCCGCGACCTGCTCCTGCAGTCGCTCGGTCATCACCAGTGCATAGCGGTCGATCTCCAGCATCTCGCCGGGCGCGACCGCGTCCTTGTCGATGTCGAAGTCGGCGACGTTGGCCAGCAGGAAGCGAAGCGTGTTGCGGATGCGCCGATAGGATTCGACCACCCGCTTGAGGATCTCGTCGGAGATGGTGATCTCGCCGGAGTAGTCGCTGCTGGCCACCCACAGGCGCAGGATCTCGGCGCCGAGCTTGCCGGCGACCTCCTGCGGTTCGATCCCGTTGCCGAGGGACTTGCTCATTTTGCGGCCCTGGCCGTCAACCACGAAACCGTGCGTGAGCAAGGCCTTGTAAGGCGGCACGCCATTGAGCATGCAGGAGATCAGCAGCGACGAGTGGAACCAGCCCCGGTGCTGGTCGGATCCTTCCAGGTAGAGGTCGGCCGGGAACGCCGAGTCCTCCGCATGCGAGCCGCGCAGCACCGTCTCGTGCGTCGACCCCGAGTCGAACCACACGTCCAGGGTGTCCTTGCCTTTCACGTAGTCGGACGCGTCGTCGCCGAGCAGTCCGGCAGGATCCAGCGACTGCCAGACCTCGATGCCGCCTTGTTCCACCCGCTGGGCGACCGCTTCCAGCAGCGCCTGGGTTCGGGGGTGCAGTTCGCCGGTTTCCCGATGCAGGAAGAACGCCATCGGCGTGCCCCACTGACGCTGGCGGGAGAGGGTCCAGTCCGGGCGGTTCGCGATCATGGCGTGCAGCCGGGCCTTGCCCCATGCGGGATAGAACTCGGTGGCCTCGATGCCGGCGAGTGCACGCTCCCGCAGGCTGGGCCCTTGCCGCGGCGTGACATCCATGCCGGCAAACCACTGGCTGGTGGCGCGATAGATGACCGGCGTCTTGTGGCGCCAGCAGTGCATGTAGCTGTGGACATGCTTGTGCACGCTCAGCAGCGAGCCGTTGGCTTGCATGAACGCCACGATCTTCGAGTTGGCTTCCCAGATCGACAGTCCGCCGAACTCCGGCAGCGATGGCGTGTATCGGCCGTCTCCCATCACCGGGTTCAGGATCTGGTCATCCCCGATGCCGTGAGCCCGGCATGACAGGAAGTCCTCGACACCGTAGGCGGGCGACGAGTGAACCAGGCCGGTGCCGGTCTCGAGGGTGACGTAGTCACCCAGGTAGACGGGCGAGTTCCTCGGATAGAAAGGATGACGGAACTCGATGCCGTCCAGTGCCGACCCCTTGCAGGTGGCGATGACGTTGCCGGTCAGGCCATAGCTCTGCAGCAGGGCGGCGACCCGCTCCGCGGCAAGTATCAGCAACGTCGGGATGCCGGCGCGCTCGGCGCTCACCAGGGCGTACTCGATGTCCGGGTGCAGGTTGAGCGCCTGGTTGGCCGGCAGCGTCCAGGGCGTCGTCGTCCAGATCACTGCATAGCCGTGCTCGTGCGGCAGGGCGTCCAGGCCGAACGCGGCGGCAACCCGGGCCGGCTCGGCAAACCCGAACCCCACGTCTACCGCCAGGTCGGTCTTGTCGGCGTATTCCACTTCCGCCTCGGCCAGTGCCGAACCGCAGTCGAAGCACCAGTTCACCGGCTTCAGGCCGCGAAAGACGAAGCCCGCCTGCATGATCCGCCCCAGCGTCCGGATCTCGTCCGCCTCGTTGCCAGGGTTCATCGTCAGGTACGGCCGGTCCCAGTCGCCCAGGACGCCCAGGCGCTGGAAGTCCTTCTTCTGCTGTGCAATCTGGCGGGTGGCATAGGCGCGCGAGCGTGCCTGCACCTCGCCGGTCGGCAGGTTCTTGCCGAATTCCTTCTCGATCTGGTGCTCGATCGGCATGCCGTGGCAGTCCCAGCCGGGCACATACCGGGCGTCGAAGCCCGCAAGGTTGCGGGCCTTGACGATCATGTCTTTCAGGATCTTGTTGACCGCATGCCCCATGTGGATGTCGCCGTTGGCATACGGCGGGCCATCATGCAGGATGAAAATGGGCCTGCCCTTGGCGATCGCGCGGATCCGGCGGTAGACCCCCTGGTCCTGCCAGCGCGCGACCCACCCGGGCTCGCGCCGCGCGAGGTCGCCGCGCATCGGAAAGGGGGAATCCGGCAGGTTGAGCGTCTTGCGGTAGCCGGCGTCTTCCTTGACGCTGCCCGGGGCGGTCGCCGGCTTGCCGGTGGCGGCATGCTTGGCGGGCGATTCTTTCTGTTTGGACATCAGCAGTTCTTGGTCGGATCAACGCGTTCGAAGACGCGGGAATGGGTGGCCGGATACCGCAGCGGGCAGTCCCGCATTGCTTTTGGCGGCACGTCAGGAAACTCGGGTGGGGCTGCCGGCATGCGCGCCGGCGGCATCGCATCGTCCGAAGTATGCCCGGGCCCGGTTCGAGTCTGCCGCGATCGCCAGCCTCAGCGCCTCGAGGCTGTCGAAATGCTGCTCGTCCCGGAGCTTTTCCAGGAATTCGACCCGAGCCAGCTTGCCATAGGCGTCGCCGGACCAGTCGAGCAGGTGGACCTCCAGCAGGTGGCGGCCGTCCGCCTCCACTGCCGGCCGGGTGCCGAGACTGGCAACGCCCGGCAGCGCGCTGCCGTCGGCGGCGATGCCATGCACCTTGACGACGAAGATGCCCTGCAAGGCCGGC
>JBBRJB010000045.1:0-11321 GCA_038220085.1 Burkholderiales bacterium | reverse complement strand
CAGTTCCGAGAATTCGCTGTTCGATACCCGGATCGTGACCTTCGAGGACGACGGCGGCGCCTACAATCAGGCCGACGCAGGCGGGTTCATCAAACTGAATGCCTTGCGGATGCGAATCGCGGCCAAGCTGGAGGCAGCCCGACCTGCCGCTCCGAAGGCCGGGTCCCGGCCCGCAACCGCGCCGGTTGCCCGCAATCGTCGTTGACAACGAACGCAGCAGGAGATCCCGATGCCCTCATTTGACGTGATCTGTGAAGCGGACATGGTCGAGATCCGCAATGCGATCGACCAGGCCAACAAGGAGATCACCAACCGCTTCGATTTCAAGGGATCGGATGCGCGGATCGAACTCAAGGACAAAGCCCTGACCGCTTTCGCCGACGACGACTTCAAGCTGGGCCAGGTGCGTGACGTCCTGCTTGCCAAACTGGCCAAGCGCAACGTCGACGTCCGCTACCTGGACAACGGCAGCATCGAAAAGATTTCCGGCGACAAGGTCAAGCAGGTGATCACGGTGCGCCACGGCGTGCCGCAGGAGGCGGCCAAGAAGATCGTCAAGCTGCTCAAAGACGCCAAGATGAAAGTCAGCGGCTCGATCCAGGGTGACACCGTGCGGGTCAGCGGCCCCAAGCGTGACGATCTGCAGGCCGCAATCGCCCTCATCAAGGGTGAGATCAGCGATCTGCCGCTGGCAGTCGACAACTTCCGCGATTGAGCCGTCGGTATCGCCATCCTGGGGCCGGAGCAGCCACCCATGAATCCGCCCGCCGCCATCGGCCCCGCCACCAGCCTGCTCAGTTCGGCGCTGCCCTCGCCGCCGCCCGGATTCGCCCCGCTGTGGTTTCGCAATGAACTGATCGGCGCGGTCAGCCCGACCTGGCTGCCCCACCTGGACAACCGCCTGTTCAAGCTCGGGGAAATCAATGAAGACGGCCAACCGGTCGTGCGCATCCGGGGTGGCGATCGCCGTGGAGAATCCGGGCTGGTCCCGGCCCCCACGCTCAACCGCTGGTTTGCCGAATGGGCCGAATCCCTCCGGTCACGGGCGTTGCTGCCAGGCTGGCGCGGTGAAATCGTCCATCTCTACGGCGTCAAGGAATCGGAGTCGCTGCTTCAAATGGAGCGTTCGCTGGTTCGGCCGCTCGGCCTGTTGCTGCGCACGGTTCAGGTCAACGTCTTCTCGCTCCAGGACAAGCGCCTGAAGATATGGGTGGCTCGGCGCACCGATACCAAGCCGGTTGACCCCGGCAAGCTGGACTGCCTGGTGGCCGGCGGCATCGCCGGCGACGAGACGCCGCTCGAGGCGCTGGTGCGGGAGTGCCAGGAGGAAGCGGGAATACCGCGGGCGCTGGCGCGGCGCGCGGTGCCGGTGGGCGTCATCGACTCGATCGCGCCCGCGATGGACGGGGCCGCGCCGATCCTGCACCGGGAACGCGCGACGCTGTACGACCTGAAGGTCCCCCTGGAATTCAGCCCGGCGCCGGCCGACGCGGAGCTTGCCCAGGTCCAGTGCCTGCCCTCCGTCAAGGTGCTGGACTCGCTCGCCGTCGATGTTTGGACCCGGGAAGGCGCCTGGGCGACCCGTGACCTCATCGCCCGCCGTGGCCTCGCCTGAGCGGACGCTGCCGAGCAAGCGACGCCAGCGGGCAGGCCCTCCCATTGGTTAAAAATGGTTTGGCGGGACGGCAATCGACCGGATCGTCGCGCTGGCGCGACGATCACCGGCCGATATCCCCTCAAGGGCTCTTTTCGAGCTTGCGGAACACGCGCACAATTCCTCTTGCGGCGGCACCGCGTCGCGCAGCCCGGCCTGGCGCCGGCGACGCCGTTCAGTCTCCTAGTCTCCTCTCTTCCGCCCTGGTTCGGAGCCCAGCGAAGACCAGGGCGGTTTTCTTTTTCAACGACTGGCGACGAGTCGGGTGCGCGAGTCGGCCAGCAGGTCGGCGAAGCGCGAACGAACCGACGCTTCGATGCCGGCCGCGTCCAGACCGTGCAGCTTGAGCAGCGCAGCGTGATCGCCATGGTCGATGAACCGGTCCGGCAGTCCCAGATGCAGGATCGGCTTGGCAACCCCGAGTTGAGCGAGCGCTTCCGAGCAGGCTGAACCGGCGCCACCCATCACCACGTGCTCTTCGACCGTGACGAAGGCGTCATGCGTGGCAGCCAGTTCCGCAAGAAGTCCGGTGTCGATCGGCTTGACGAACCGCATGTTCACCACCGTCGCACCGAGTGCCTCGCCGGCGGCGAGCGCCGGTGCCACCATCGAGCCGAACGCCAGCAAGGCGATTCGCTTGCCGTCGCGCTTGCGCTCGGCCTTCCCGAGCGGCAGGCTGCTCATTTCCTTGCGCACGGTCGCGCCGGTGCCCGCGCCCCGGGGATAGCGTACCGCCGCAGGCCCCTTGCAGTGGGTGGCGGTATACAGCATCTGCCGGCACTCGTCCTCATCCGAGGGGGCCATGACGACCAGGTTGGGAATGCAACGCAGGAAGGCGAAATCGTAGACGCCTGCATGGGTCGCGCCGTCCGCCCCGACCAGACCGGCGCGGTCGAGAGCGAACACGACCGGGAGGTTCTGCAGGGCCACGTCGTGGATCAGCTGGTCGTAGGCGCGCTGCAGGAAGGTCGAGTAGATCGCAACCACCGGTTTCATGCCTTCGCAGGCGAGGCCGGCGGCAAACGTCACGGCGTGCTGTTCGGCAATGCCGACGTCGAAGTACCGCTGAGGAAAACGCCTTTCGAACTCGACCAGGCCCGAGCCTTCACGCATCGCCGGCGTGATCGCCACCAGCCGGGGTTCGATCTCCCCCATGTCGCAGATCCAGTCCGAGAATATCCGGGTGTAGGTCGGCTTGGCGCTGCCGCTGGACGCCTTGATGCCTTCGATCGGATCGAACTTGCCGGGCCCGTGATAGAGAATCGGATCGGCCTCCGCCAGCTTGTAACCCTGCCCCTTTCGAGTGACCACGTGCAGGAAGATCGGACCCGACATCTGCCGCAGGTTCTGCAAGGTGGGCAGCAACGAATCGAGGTCATGCCCGTCGATCGGGCCGAAGTAGGTGAATCCCAGTTCCTCGAAGAAGGTTGCCGGCATGACCATGCCCTTGGCATGTTCTTCCAGCCGCTTGGCGAGTTCATACACCGGCGGCATCACCGAGAGCATGTGGCGGGCGACATCGCGAGCCTTGAGCAAGGGCCGGGCGGACAGCACCCGCGCCAGGTAGCGGTTCATCGCACCGACTGCCGGCGAGATGGACATGTCGTTGTCGTTGAGGATCACCAGCAGGTCGATGTCGGGCGTCACCCCGGCGTTGTTCAACGCCTCAAATGCCATGCCCGCGCTCATCGCGCCATCGCCGATGATGGCCACGTGCCGGCGGCGATCCGGCCCCTTGCCTTCGCCGAGGTTGCGCGATGCGACGGCCATTCCCAGCGCGGCCGAGATCGAGGTGGATGAATGGGCGGTGCCGAACGTGTCGTACTCGCTCTCACTGCGGCGCGGAAAACCGGAGATTCCTTCGAACT
Organism: Burkholderiales bacterium; assembly: GCA_038220085.1. Lineage (GTDB taxonomy): Bacteria > Pseudomonadota > Gammaproteobacteria > Burkholderiales > Burkholderiaceae_E > Lautropia. The sequence continues at coordinate 7,799 of JBBRJB010000045.1, read as the reverse complement.
GGCGCAGCTTCGACATCTCATTGCGCCGGCCGGTCAGGATCTTGTGGGGATACGACTGGTGGCCGACGTCCCACACCAGCCGGTCATCCGGCGTATTGAAGACGTAATGCAACGCGATGGTCAGTTCCACCGTGCCCAGGTTCGACGACAGGTGCCCGCCGGTACGGGAGACCGAGTCGAGCACGAAACCGCGCAGCTCCTGGGCGAGCCGTTTCAGCGCGCCGCGCTCGAGCTTGCGCAAGTCGGCGGGGCTGTTGATGGTTTCCAGCAGCGGGGAATGAACCGGGGTCATGTCAGCATCGGGCCTACAAGTATCACGTCGCCTATTCGGCCGGCGTTGGGATTGGGACTGGGTTTAGGACTGGGTTGCAGCGGTCAATTCACTCGATGGACGACGAACTCGGCCAGTTCGCCCAACCGGGCGCCGCGCGCGCCCAATGATTGCGCCGCCTGCGCTGCCCGCTGTCCGAGCTGGCGGGCGAGTTGTTGCGACTGTGCGAGCCCGAGGATCGAAACATAGGTCGGTTTGTCCTGCGCCTGGTCCTTGCCCGCCGTCTTGCCGAGCGTCTTCGAGTCCGATGTGACGTCCAGGATGTCATCGACCACCTGGAACGCCAGGCCGACCGACGCGCTGTAGGCGGCTACCGCCTCGGCTGCGGGCGCCACGAGCGGCCCACCGCACAGCATACCGAGTCGAACCGCCGCAGCAAGCAGCGCTCCCGTCTTTTTCTGGTGCATCGCTTCCAGTTGAGCACGGTCAAGGCGCGTGCCGACGGCGGCCAGATCAAGCGCCTGCCCTCCCGCCATGCCGCACGAACCCGCCGCGACTGCCAGGGTGGAGACCATCGCCGCCACCGGCAATGAATGGGCATCGTTTCTGCCGACAGCCTGCAGCTGCGCCACCAGCGCCTCGAAAGCCAGGGCCTGCAGCGCATCGCCCACCAGCATGGCCTGCGCCTCGCCATAACGCTTGTGCACCGTCGGCTTGCCGCGACGCACATCGTCGTTGTCCATGCACGGCAGGTCGTCGTGCACCAGCGAGTATGCGTGAATGAGTTCGACCGCGCAGGCGCTGCCGTCCAGGACTTCCTGGCGCGCACTGGACACCTCACCGGCCGCGTACACGAGCAGCGGCCTCACGCGCTTGCCGCCACCGAGGACCGCGTACCGCATCGCCTCATGAAGACCGTCCGCCCCCGACCCTCCCGGTGCTGCCACCGGCAGCACTCGATCGAGTGCGCGCTCTACCCGCTCACCCTGGCGCGCCATCCAGTTCGACAGGTCCGCGTCTTTCGTCCCTTCAAGCGTCACGGTCATCGGCCACGGCTTCGAACGGCTGAAGAAGATCCGCTTCCAGGATCCGGACCTGCTGCGAGACCTGGCCCAGGGTGTCGCGGCAGTATTTCACCAGCACTACTGCGCGCTGATAGGCGGCCAGCGACTCCTCGAGCGCCAGGCGGCCGCTCTCCATCCGTTCCACCAGGGCTTCGAGCTCGGTCATGGCGACTTCAAATGATGCCGGCGCCGGAGGGTTACCGCTTGCCGGGACTTCCGTGGCATCGCCCCCATTGAATTCTGCTGTGGTGGTCATACCTGCATGGCTCGCGCGCTGTTGTTACCCTGATTCTAGTCGACTGGACCGGCGGCAGGCGCGGCGAGCGCCGGCGAGACCGGCTCGACGACCGGCCCCCGTCAGTGCCGGTACCGGCGCCGATTGGGGGGTTTGGCGTTTGCGGGTACACTCGCCCCTCCACTTTTCGGGGCAGGTTGCCACTTACTTCGGAGGGACCCGGGTCCATGTCGGACATTGGGCGCGAGGCGCACATCAGACGGCCGGCCACACAGTTGCCGGTCTCTGCCTATTTCAGTCAACAGCTTCACGAACGCGAGCTGGAAGTCCTGTTCAAGGCCGGTCACGGATACCGGGGCCATCAGCTGATGGTGCCGGAGGTGGGGGATTATTACGCCCTGCCTGCCGAGTCGGAAGGACGCATCCTCGTGCGCAGCCCTGGTGGCGGCGGTAATCGCGAGGTCTCGGCGCCGGATGCCGGCACGGTGGAACTGCTCTCGAATGTCTGCCGCCACCGGCAGGCGATCATGCTCAATGGCCGCGGCAATACCGACAGCATCGTGTGCCCGCTGCATCGCTGGACCTACAACCTCAAGGGTGAATTGCTGGGGGCCCCGCATTTCTCCGAGCAGCCGTGCCTGAACCTGCCGTCGAGCCACCTGCAGAACTGGCAGGGGCTGCTGTTCGAGGGTCCGCGCAACGTCGCCGACGACCTTCGGGAAGTGGGGTGCAAGGCGGACCTCGACTTCTCGGGTTACCGCCTGGATCACGTGCAAGTGCACGAATGCGCCTACAACTGGAAGACCTTCATCGAAGTTTTCCTGGAGGACTACCACGTCGCGCCCTTTCATCCGGGCCTGGGGAAATTCGTCTCCTGCGACGACCTCAAGTGGGAATTCGGTGACTGGCACTCGGTCCAGACCGTCGGGCTGCACAAGAACCTGACGCAACCCGGGACGCCGGTCTACCGCGAATGGCACGACCAGATCCTGCGCTTCAACAACGGTCGGCTGCCCGGATACGGTGCGATCTGGCTGACCTACTACCCCAACCTGATGGTGGAGTGGTATCCCAACGTGCTGGTCGTGTCCTCGCTCGTTCCGCGCGGTCCGCGGCACACCACCAACATCGTCGAGTTCTACTACCCTGAGGAAGTGGTCTGGTTCGAGCGCGAACTGGCGCAGGCCGAGCGTGCCGCCTATCTCGAGACGGCCGCGGAAGACGATGAGATCGCCCTCAGAATGGATGCCGGCCGCCAGGCCCTCCTGGCCCGCGGCCTGAACCAGACCGGCCCCTACCAGAGCCCCATGGAAGACGGCATGCAGCACTTCCATGAATTCCTCGGCCGCCATCTCGGCTCAGCCGAGGGTTGAGCTGCACGCCAGGACGCACCCATTGAAGGTCGCCTGCCGCGACCCGGAAAACGAGGATCGAGAGAATGACCTGGACTACCCTGATTTCGCCGGAGGAACTGGCCCGTGCGATCGACCAGTGCGTCGTGGTCGACTGCCGGCATGACCTCCTGGATATCGAGGCCGGGTTGCGAAGCTACGAGGAAGGCCATATTCCATCGGCCTTCTTCCTCAGCATGGACAACGACCTGTCCGGACCGAAGAGCGGATCGAACGGCCGCCATCCGCTGCCGGATCGGGAGACGCTGCGGCGTCGGCTCGAACAACTGGGCCTGCGGTCCGGGCAGCAACTGGTAGCCTACGACGCCCAGGGCGGTGCGATGGCTGTCCGGTTGTGGTGCCTCGCGCGCTGGCTTGGACATGAGGCGGTTGCCGTCCTCGACGGTGACCTCCGGGCGTGGCGCACCGCCGGTTACCCGCTGGCCACCGAACCGTCGCCGCTGCCGCAGCAAAGCGGTCACCTCGATCCGGAACGTGCGCCGCTGGTCCAGATGGTCGATGCCAGCCAGGTCGAGGCGATGATCCAATCAGACCGGATGTTGCTGGTGGATGCGCGCGCGACGGACCGCTATGCCGGTCTCATCGAGCCGATGGACCCGGTCGCGGGTCATATCCCAGGCGCGGTGAATCGCTTCTACGGCAAGAACCTGCGTCCCGACGGTCGCTTCAAACCGGCGCAGGTGCTGCGTGAGGAATTCGGCGCACTGCTCGGCAAGCAGGCTTCGGCGGCTGTGGTCCACCAGTGCGGATCGGGCGTGACCGCGTGCCATAACCTGCTGGCCATGCAGCACGCCGGCCTTACCGACGCGCGGCTCTATGGGGGATCGTGGAGCGAGTGGGTGTCGGATCCGCGCCGGCCGGTTGCGCAAGGCGCCGTCGACGCGGGCAAAGCCCCGACATAATGGTCGCGCGGGCCTGAGCGTTGCCACGTAACTGTCACATATTTCAACTATGATTGAACTATGGAAGAAACAGATGTGGTGAAGTCCCTGGGCGCGCTGGCACAACCAGTCCGCCTGCGAGTGTTCCGCGCCCTCATCGTGGCCGGCAGCACCGGAATGACCCCCGGTGCCCTCGCGCAAGCCCTGGACGTGGCTGCCACGACATTGTCCTTCCACCTGAAGGAGCTAACCCATGCCGGCCTCGTCTCGCAGGAGCGCGACGGCCGACACCTGATCTACCGCGCGTCGTTCGACCGCATGAGCGCGCTGCTGAACTACCTCACCGCCCATTGCTGCCAGGGGGTCGCCTGCCTGGATGTCTACGAAGCCGCGTGTGCCGCCACCTGCTGAACCGCAGCTTCTGTCGATGAAGCGATTCCACGTCAACGCCGCAGCGAGCCGGTCGGTCTTGCAACCATCCAGCCCCTGCTACTGAAGGCCCCACCATGAGCAACACCGTCAAGAACGTCCTGTTCGTTTGCACCGGCAATTCCGCTCGCTCCATCATTGCCGAGGCACTGATGAATCACTTCGGCAGTGCACGATTCCGGGCCTACTCTGCAGGCAGCCACCCGAAGGGCGAAGTGCATCCGCTGGCGCTCGAAGCGCTGAAGAATGTGCAACTGCCCACCAACGGGTTTCGCAGCAAGAGCTGGGAAGAGTTCGCCGGGCCGAATGCGCCGCGACTCGACTTCGTCTTCACCGTCTGCGACACCGCCGCAGGCGAGATGTGCCCGGTCTGGCCGGGCCAGCCGATGACCGCGCATTGGGGCCTGCCGGACCCGGCAGCCGTCGAGGGCAGCGACGACATCAAGCGCAAGGCCTTCAGAGACACCGTCGTGGCGATGAGGCGTCGCATCGAACTGATGCTCGCACTGCCGATGGCGTCGCTCGACCGCATGGCTATTCAGAGCAGCGTCCGCGAAATCGGACAGAAGTGAGAGGGCACCCGCTTTTCGGGGCGAACTTCCGTGGGCGCTGCTCGCACCCTACGTCCTTGCGCAGTTGTTCGGTGCCATGCTCGGCGCCTGGCTCGCGCATGCGATGTTCGACATGAGCATCCTGCAGTTCTCGAACCATGACCGCAGCGGCATGGGCCAGTGGATTGCCGAGGCCGTTGCCACCGCCGGCCTGCTGCTGGTGATCCTGCGTGCGCCACCGACCCGGGTCGCCGCGATGGTCGCCTGCTATATCGGCGCGGCTTACTGGTTCACGGCCTCGACCTCATTCGCCAACCCGGCGGCGTCGTTCGGACGCATGTTTAGCGACAGCTTCGCGGGCATCGCGGCGTCGAGCGTTGTGGGCTTCATGCTGGCCGAGGGGGTCGGTGCAGCCATCGGCGTGGCCATCCATGAAGCGCTGAAAGCCCGTGCCGCTGAAGTGCCCACGTCATCGACCGCACCGGCTACACCACAGGCCGCCAAGTCCACGATCACAGCCAAGTAGTTCCACGACGTCAACAAGCACCCCATGCCCGAGATCACGATCTATCACAACCCCGAGTGCGGCACGTCGCGCAGCACGCTCGCCATCATCCCGAAATGGTCCGACGAACAACTGATGGACTTCATGCTGGCGCACCCCATCCTCATCAATCGGCCCATTGTCGTGACGCCACTCGGCGTCAAGTTGTGCCGGCCGTCGGAGGAAGTGTTGGAGATTATCCCGTCGCCGGCGCTGACCCCATTTACCAAAGAAGACGGCGAGGTCGTTGTAGACGCCGGAGTGCGGCGTGTTTGAAAGCCCACCAACCTTTTCCGCCCTGAGAACGGACCTCTTCGATCCCCCGACGCAGGATCGGCTGACGACAAAGACGCCTTCGGTCCACCCGCCACGGTTCCTGATGTTGTACGGCTCGCTCCGCGAGCGTTCGTTCAGCCGCCTTCTGACCTTCGAAGGCGCGAGGCTGCTCGAAGCCATGGGCAGCGAGGTCAAGATCTTCGACCCCACCGGCTTGCCACTGCCCGATGGCGCACCGGATACGCACCCCAAGGTGCAGGAACTTCGCAGGCTCGCCGAATGGGCCGAGGGCATGGTCTGGTGCTCGCCCGAGCGGCATGGCGCGATGACCGGCATCATGAAGGCGCAGATCGACTGGATACCGCTGTCGCTGGGCGCCGTGCGGCCGACGCAGGGCAAGACGCTGGCGGTTATGGAAGTCTCCGGCGGGTCGCAGTCCTTCAACGCGGTGAACCAGCTGCGTGTGCTCGGGCGCTGGATGCGCATGATCTGCATCCCCAACCAGGCATCCGTGGCCAAGGCCTTCCTGGAATTCAACGATGCTGGCCGCATGAATCCGTCCGCCTACTACGATCGCGTTGTCGACGTGATGGAAGAGTTGTTCAAGTTCACTCTGATGACCCGCGACGTAAGCAGCTACCTCGTTGACCGCTACAGCGAGCGCAAGGAAAGCGCCGACGAACTGTCCAAGCGTGTTAACCAGCGCGCCATCTGATAACTCATTGCGGTCTTCGCTGAGCACGGCGGGACCCCTTAACTAGGAGTCTGTCGACTGGCGACGGATGACGAGGGCCAGCGCGACGTTGACGAGCGCCATGGTCCCCGTCACCTGCCAGGTGGAGGACCAGTCGCCGGCCCGCGAGACCACCAGAGCGATCAGCGGCGGCGTGAAGAACTGGCCCACCGCCGAGCCCTGCTGCATCAGCCCGGCCGTGGTGGACACGGTCAGCGCGTTCGGCGCGAATGCCGGCGTGCTGGCAAACAAGGTGCCGGGAATCAGGCCGCCGGCCGCAGAAAACATCAGCACCGCCAGATAGCGCAATGCGAACGGCGCCTCGCTGCCGAAAAGGACCCAGGCCGAGAACAGCATGGTCAGGGCGGCGAAGACGAGCAACTGGTGCCGGGCCCAGCCGCGCTGCAGCAGCAACCCCGCGCCGAAGTTGCCGATCATGTTCACGCTTACGCCGGCTGCGGTCAGGATCCCGGCGGTGGTCGGCTCGACGCCCTGAGACTGATAGAGCGTGGGCAGGAAACCGAATACGCTCATCCACTGGCCGGCATAGAAGCAGAACGAGGCCGCCAGCAGCCAGGGCTTGAGACTGCCGACCGTCTGCCTGACCAGCACCAGCGACCGCGTCACCTCACCGCCCACCGGGTCCTCGGGGACGATGCGGCGGACCAGGATTGCCAGTGCAAGCGAGAGGAGCGCGATGCCGACCCAGATGCTGCGCCAGCCGATCGAAGCCAGCAGCCACGGGCACAGGATCAGCATGATGCCCATGCCCAGTGGCATGTAGCAGGCCCATAGCCCCATCACCGCGCGCAGGCGACGGGTCTCGACCAGGCGGGTCAGCAGCGCCGGCCCCGGCAGCACCGTGGCGATGAAGCCGAAGCTCTCCACGGCGCGACTGACCAGCAGCATGGTGCCGGAAGTGCTCGCCGCGCCGAGCAGGCCACCCACGGCGCCCACCACGAGGCCCAGCATCATGACGCGACGCTGCCCGAAGCGGTCGGCCAGCATCCCCCCGAATACGCCGACCAGCATTGCCGCGAGCAGGAAGAAGGAAATCGTCAGGCTCGCCTGGAAAAGCGACATGCCGAAAGCGTCGCTGAGCACCGGCAGCGAGATCGGAACCTTGCCGACGCTGGCGCCTGCCGACGCCCCTACCGCCACGATCAGTCCGACCCGGCCGGCCAGCGAGGTCATCCGGCCGGCACCCTGGTGGCGCCAGGATAGTCAGCGGGCACCGAAGACTTTCTTCAGGATGGCTGAGCCGGTGCCGACCGGATCCTGGCGAATCGCCCGCTCCTGCTCGGCGATCATCTGGAACAGGCCGGCCAACGCCTTTCCGGTTACATAGTTCTCGATCTTCGCGTCTTCTTCCCTGATCGCCCCGAAGCTTGCCGCCTGCCCCG
>JBBRJB010000044.1:0-11345 GCA_038220085.1 Burkholderiales bacterium | reverse complement strand
AGCCCGATCATCAGCACGGAATGAAAGTTGGGATGGATCGCGTAGCCGGCCAGGGTCCGGCGAAGGAGTTGGATGGCGGGGCCCATCGAATCGATCCCGCACCCCCCGCCATGCGTCAGGGCGACGACGCCATCGACGTTGGGGTAGTCGGCGAGGGCCTCGGGATGGATGTCGCGGCGGAAATGGTCGGCGATTGCCCGCGCGACGGTTGCCGAACAGTTCACGCTGGTGAGGATGCCGAGATAGTTGCGGGTCGCCACGCGGCCGTCGGCGCGGACGATGCCTTCGAAGGTGGCGGGCTGCGCGACCGGTTCGGTCGGCCGGGCATCGACGGCATAGGCATAGTCGCGGGCGAACTCGGCCATGGCGAGGTTATGCGTGTGCACGTGCTGGCCGGGTTCGATGGCACGGGTGGTCACGCCGATGATCTGGTTGTAGCGCCGCACGGGCTGATTGGCAGGGATGCTGCGCACGGCCATCTTGTGTCCGGCGGGAATCAGCCCCGACACCGTCACGCCTTCCTCGGCAATCTTCGCGCCGGAGATCAGCTGGTGCCTGGCGATGACCACATCGTCGGCCGCGTGCAGCCGGATCGTCGGCGTGACGGCCGAGGCGGTGTTGCCGGCGCCTGCCTGTCCGGGGGTAGTGACTGGGTTCATGGCAATGTTCTCCGGTTTGTGTCGATGAATCGCAAGGGCAGCGACAGCGGGACTACTTCAGTGCCTGCGGCAGCCACAGGGCGAGGGAGGGGACGTTTGTAATCACCATCAGGGCGGTGATCAGCACGGCGACATAGGGTAAGGCCTCGCGCATCAGCAGGCCGAGCTTGACCTTGCCGACCGAGCTGGCGACGAACAGCAGCACCCCCACAGGCGGGGTCAGCTGCCCGATGGTCAGGTTCACCAGCAGGATGATGCCAAAGTGCGTGAGGTCGATGTTGAACTGATTCAGCACAGGGATCAGGATCGGCACCAGGATGATCATGATTGCCAGCGTTTCCATGAAACAGCCCAGCACCAGCAGCGCCACATTCAGCAGCAGCAGGATGACCCAGGGACTGTCGGTCGCTGCGGTGAGGGCCTGCGAGATCATCTGGGGTGCCTGTTCGATGCCAAGGATCCAGCTGAAGGGCGAGGCTGCCGCCACGATCAGCAGGATCACCGCAGTCTCCTTGGCCGTGGTCAGCAGGATTTTCGGCAACTGCGACCAGCGCAGGGTCCGATAGATGAACAGACCGACGATCAGGGAGTAGGCAGCCGCCACGCCGGCGATCTCGGTCGCGGTGAAAACCCCCATCCGGAATCCGACCAGGATGAGCACCGGCATGAAGAGCGCCCAGGCCGCGCCACGGAACTCGGTCCACAGTCGGGCCCACGCGAACGCCTGGTCTTTCGGGAACTGGCGCCTGCGCGCGATGTAGGCGGTCAGCAGCACCATGGCCAGCGCCATGACTAGGCCGGGCATGACGCCAGCCCAGAACAGGTCGCCGAGCGAGATATTCGCCTGCCAGGCGTAGATCACCATCAGGATCGACGGCGGGATGATCGGTCCCAGGGTAGCGCAGGCCGCGCACAGCGCCGCCGCGAAGCCGGCGCTGTAGCCGGCCTTTGACAGTTGCGGCACGAACACGCGCGAGGTCGCCGCGCAATCCGCAACTGAAGAGCCGGAAATGCCCGACAGGAAGATGTTACCGACGATCGCGGTCTGCGCCATGCCGCCGCGGATGTGGCCGACAAAGGCGCGGGTGAAAGAGAACAGTCTCTCGCTGATGCCGGAATCGTTCATCAGCGATCCGGCCAGCGTGAACAGCGGGATGGCGAGCAGGGGAAACGACTGCACGCCGGTGACTACCCGCTGTGCCACGACCGACAGGGGAATGCCTTCCCACAGAACCACCGCCAGCGAGGCGCCCAACATGGCGAGCGCGATCGGCAGGCCGATCACCAGCAGCAATGCGAACGAGATCAGCAGAAGTGTCATCGCACACCGCCTTCGTTGGCGACCAGCGTTTCGGTTTCCCCGCGAAAGACCGGAGCCGAGCCGTGGTCGATCCAGGCCCTGATGACATGGATCAGCATGAGCGCCAGTCCGGTGGGCATCGCCATGGCGAACCATGCCTTGGAGACGCCCAGCATCGGCGATTCGACCACCAGTTCCTGGAGCACGTACTCGTAGCAGGCCATCATCATCGTCAGGACGACGACGATCCCGATGATCACCGTCAGCGTGTTCAGCCAGTTCATCTTCGGATTGGCGAGCACCGGGCCCATCACGTCGATGCGGATATGCATGTGCGAGCGGATCGCGGCGGCTGCGCCGATGAAGATCATCCAGGTGAAGAGGCCGACGACCAGTTCCTCTCCCCAGGTCAGCGGATCGTTGAACACATAGCGCATCACTACGGCGAGCAGCACCAGCGAGGCGACCGCGCCATGGGCAACAATGATAAAAAGGTCCTCTGCCGCGCCGAGGCCATCGTCGATGCGTCCGAGGATACTTTGAAGTTTGCCCACGGGGGTCTCCGGAGCTGGTGCTGTCGGGTGGCGACTGGCGACGCCGCTTACTCTTACTGCTTGCCGGACGCGTCGACGGCGGCGCGGACCCGCTGCAGGTTCGCCTGGCCCCAACGGGCCTCCAGCTTCTGCATCGCCGGGCCCATCTTGGCAGCGAACGCCGCGCGGTCGGGATTGTCGACGATCGCGGTCTTGCCGCTCTTTCGGATCTCTTCCAGCATGCTCGATTCGCGCGCCTGCTGCTGCTCGGTGTTCTTCTTCGACGCGGCGGCGGCCTCTTCGAGCACCACCTTCTGGAACTCCGGGGTCAGCTTGTCGAAGGAGCGCTTGTTGATGATCATCGTGTTGTTCTGCAGCATGTGACGGGTCATCGACAGGTGAGCCTGCACTTCGTAGAACTTGCGCGAGTAGATGGTGGGAATCGGATTCTCCTGGCCGTCGACCGTCTTCTGCTGGAGGGCCGTGTAGACCTCACCGAACGGAATCGGGGTGGGTGCACCGCCCATCGCGCGGATCATCTCGACCCATACCGGCGATTCCGGCACGCGGATCTTCAGGCCGGAGAGGTCGTCCGGCTTGCTGACCGCCTGCGGTCCGGTGGTCAGGTTGCGCCATCCCCAGTACCAGATCTTGGAAAGCATCAGGATGTTGTGCTTGTCCTTCAGTTCGTCGAACTGGGGCTGGAAGGCCGGGCCGGTGATGACTTTCTCGGCCTGCGCCCAGTCGGTCCAGAGAAACGGCGCGCTGGCGATCTCCAGTGCGGGAACCAGGCCCGACAGCGACGGCATCGACGGTGCGGAGATGTCGAGCGCGCCCGATTTCACCTGCTGGATCAGGTCGCCTTCCTTGCCGAGCTGCTCGGCCGGAAACACCTTTACCGTCACTTCGCCCTTGGTGCGCTTGGTGACGTTGTCGGCGAATTCCTGGAACAGATCGGTGGCGATCTCACCGTTGTTGTTGGCATGTCCGAAGCGCAGCGTCGTCGCAGCCGACGCGCTGGTGGCGGCCAATGACAACGCGGCGAATACCGACGCGGCAAGCGTCGAGGCAAGCAGTTTCCTGGTGTTGAAGCGATGCATAGAACCTCCTGGATGGATGTTGAATCGCGCCGGCGTTGAACCTGCTTGAGCGCGAAGTTGGTTTTGGAGCGTGGCGAGACGGCGTCAACTGCTCACCCGGCTTCCCGAGCGATCGAAAACATGGAGTGCGGTGCGGTGGGCGGCGATCCACTCCCAGTCATAGTCGACACCCAGGCCCGGACCGGTGGGAACCGGCACGGTGCCGTCGGCGTCGATGCAATCGAGCTGGTCGGTATAGCCGCAGCGGTAGAGCGGGGGCATGGCATTGGGGCAGTCCGGACCCACCAGCGCGACCTCGTAATAGTTGGTGTTGCGCATCGCTGCCATCAGGTGGCGATGTGCCGGCCCGCTCGCGTGAATCTCGCAGTCCAGGCCAAGCGCCTCGGCCAGATGGGCGATCTTCAGCGAGCCGGTGATTCCCATGTCGTATTCGGGATCGACGCGCAGGAAGTCGGTGCCGCCGGCAAGCACGAAATCGGCCTTGGGCTCGACGCCGCGCACATGCTCGGTCTGCAGCAGCGGCGTCCGGATCATGCTGCGCAAACGCTGGTGCGCGAACGCGGAAACGCCGCCGTCGCGAAACGGGTCCTCGTACCAGAAGTAGCGCGCGTCGTCGCAGGCCCGTCCGACATAGAGCGCATCTGCAAAGGTGCGCAGTTCACAGGCAGGATCGAGCATCAGGGTCATGCGGTCGCCCACCGCCCTGGCGACATGCAGCAGGTTACTGGCTTCTTCGCGGGCGTTACCGTCGTTCCAGCCGTGGATCTTGAACGCGCGGTAGCCCATCTCATGGCAGGAGCGGGCGAAGTCGGCATAGGCCTCCTGCGAGCAGAGCCCGCCCTCGCGATCGCCGTGATAGGTGCTCGCGTAGGCCGGCAGGCGCTTGCGGTAACCGCCCAGCAACTCCGATACCGACGCGTTGTAATGGCGGCCGGCCCAATCCCAGAGCGCGATGTCGATGGCGCCGTGACCCATGTGATCGAACTGGCGGATGTCGCGCTTCAGGTCCTCGTAGATCGCGATGCGTTCGCGGGCGTCCTTGCCCACGAGGCGCGGGGCGAGCATCAGCGTCTGTCCCAGCGATGACCGGGTGGCGACCCAGAGAGCGACGTAGTCACCCCGGCCGCCGTCGGCGGTATGGATAGCGACCGCGTACTTGCCAAGCCGGGTGGCCGCCCCCTTCTTGTAGGTGACAGCCTGCGAAGCACCATCGCGCGCCAGATTCTGCGCGTCGAATTCGAACTCATGTACTTCGATGCGAACGATGGTGCTCATCGTGTCTCCGGTTGGTCGCCGCTTCCTGATTTCCGATAGAAGTGTACGCTGTATACAGCGAGCAAACAACTCCGCCGGCAACTCCGCCGGCAAATCGGCGGGACGGGAGTCAATCGGGGGATTCGGATTCCTCGAGCGGCACCAGGTAGGCATCGAAACGGGGCGGTCGCGGATTTTCGGCCACCTGCCGGTAGCGCCGGAGCCAGTGCTCGCAGGAGGCTCGCAAGTGCGCTTCCAGGGCCTTGCCGGCACCGGCCGCATCTCCGGCCAGCAGGCATCCGACCACCAGCAGGTGCTCGCGCAGCGATCCCGCCAGGACCTGGGTCGGCACGCCGATGTACAAGTCGAAGATGTAGCGATTGAGCACGAGCAGAAGCCGTGTCGGTTCGAGTGCCCGCACCAGCTCGCGGTTGGGGCAGGCGCTCATCAGCTGGACGTGCAGGTCCTGTTCAAGGCGGTCCATCTCTGGACTGCCGGCCCGCCCCATTCGGCCGAGGGTGTCTGACAACGCCCGCCCCACCGCTTCCAGCTGCCCGCGCTCGATCAGCGGGGCGGCCTGCTTCAGGGCGGCCGGTTCGAGGAGCCAGCGCAGTTCATAGAGGTGGACGATCCGCTGCGGCGTGACGCGCTCGGCCACCCAGCGCCCCAGCCGATCCTTGCCGACCAGGCCGACGCTTTGCATCCGGGCCAGCACGTCCCGCGCCACCGTCCGGCTCACGCCGAAGTGCTCGGCCAGCTTTTCCTCGGTGAGACGGACCGAGCGGAACAGGATGTGGGTTGCCAGGTCCAGTTCCACGTCGGCGTAGACCCGTTCCCACAGAGGGGCTGGTTCGATTCTGACGGCTTCGAGCGTGGCCAGCCGCCCGATCGCGCCGCCCTGCGCGGGGCCCGAGACGAGATAACCGCGACCCTGCGCCTTGCGCAGCACCCGTTCCCGGCACAAGGCCTGCAGCGTCGCCCGCGCGGGCGAGCGGCTGACCTGGAAAGCGTGCGCAACCTTGACTTCGAGCAGGCGCTCGCCCGGCTGGATCCGGCCTTGCGCGATCATGACTTTCAGGGCGGCATGAACCCGCCGCTGCAGGGAGCCGCTGTCCTGGCTGGCGTTCTGGTCGGTCGCAGTCGCGGATGGCCGTTTCACGGCGACCGAGTATACGGCAGTGGCCGGACCGCTCTCAGAGCCCGGTGAGCAGCAAAGCCAGGGGTACGGTGATGGCCGAGGCCACCGTGGACATCAGCAATGCGGTGCCCACCGGCCCTTCCAGCGCCTTGAACTCCCGGGCCATCAGGTAGGCGTTCACCCCGACCGCGATCGACGAAAGGATGACCACCACCTGCGTCTCCAGCGGCGGCAACCCGACCAGCCATGCGATGAGCCAGACCAGCAGCGGCAGTCCGATCAGCTTCAGCGCACTCATCGCCACCGCTTCCCCGAGGCGCTCGCGCAAGCGGTAGGCCGCGAGGCTGAAGCCGACCGTCACCAGGGCGAGCGGCACGGCGGACTGCCCGAGCAGGTTCATCGTGCCCCGGATTCCCGACGGCAACGGCAGGCCGGTCAGACTCCAGACGGTGCCGAGCAGGATGGAGGCGACCACCGGGTTGGTCAGCACGCTGCGCACGGTGGTGAGGACGCCGGTCGGACTCAGCCTGCCGCCACGGGCCCATTCGACCGAAGTGGTTGCCAGGGTCCACATCACCAGCGTATTGGTGACCAGGATCAGGGCCAGCGATGGCACCGCAGCCTCGCCGAGCGCGGCCTTCACCACCGGCAACCCGAGCATCACGGTGTTGCCGTAGATCGCGCCCATTGAGAACACCGACTGGCCGACGCCATCCTGGTGGAACCATCGGGCGGACACGACCCTGCCGAGACCGAAGACGATGAAGCAGCCGCCGAAATAGGCGACGAGGACCCTCGGGTCGATCGGCGGCAGGCGTGACAGGTCGCTGGTCAGGGCGAACAGCATCGCCGGAATCGCGATCACGAAGACGAAACGTGACAGTGCTTCGGCCACCGTCTTCGGCCACTTGCCGTAACGCGCCAGCAGGTAGCCGATAAGGATGAGCAGATACAACGGCAGCGCGAGTTCGAAAGCCTGAACGAAGTTCATTCGATACGCGTCTCAGGGATCCCGGTGCGCCCATCCGGTGGTGTGCTTCTCCACGAAGGCAAAGAGCTCGTACATCGCCATCGCCATCACGGCGATGACCACCAGCCCTGCGAAGGCCAGGGGCATGCGCAGCGCCGATCCGGCCGAGATCAGGAGGTAGCCGATGCCTTCGTTGGACGCGGTCATCTCGGATACCGTCGTGCCGACGAATGCCAGCGTGATCGCCACCTTCAGCGACGCGAAGAAGTACGGCAGCGACCGTGGCAGGCCGACCTTGAGCAGGATGTCGGTGCGGCGGGCGCCGAGAACGCGCAGCACGTCTTCCAGTTCAGGCTCCAGGGTGGCAAGTCCGGTGGAGATGTTCACCATGATCGGGAAGAAGGAAATCAGGAATGCAGTCAGGATCGCGGGCCCCGCGCCGATACCGAACCAGACCACGAGGACCGGCACGAAGGCCGCCTTGGGCAGCGCGTTGAACGCGGTCATCAGCGGATAGATCGCTGCATAGGCGATCCGGGACGAGCCGATCAGGAACCCGAACAGCACGCCGACGGCGATCGCGATGGCGAAGCCCACCATCGTGGTCCAGAAGGTTCGCCAGGCATGGCCGGCGATCACCGGCGCGAATTCGATCAGCGAGGCGATGATTGCGCTCGGCGCCGGGAAGATGAACTCCGAGACCTGGAGCACCCGGCAGAGAACCTCCCAGATGATCAGCACCACCAGCAGCAACAGCAGCGGTGCGAGGCGAAGCGCTTTCGGATTCATTGCCGTGCGCCCCCGGACGTCCGGGCGCCTCGGTCAGTTCCTGCGAATCGCACCGATCCGCTCCCTGAGGCCCAGCACTAGTTCGGCGAAAGGTCTGGTGTAAGTGATCTCGAGGTCCCGCGGTCGTGGCAGGTCTACCTGCTGGCGGGCGACGATCCGACCGGGGCGCTTGCTCATGACGTAGATCGTATCGGCAAGGTAGGCTGCCTCGCGAAGGTCATGCGTGACCAGGATGACATTGAAGCGCTGCAAGGTCCACAGGTCGCGCAGCACGTTCCAGAGTTCTTCCCTCGTGAAGGCGTCGAGCGCGGCAAAGGGCTCGTCTAGCAACAGCAACTTCGGTTCGTGTACCAGGGCGCGGCAGATCGAGGCGCGCTGCTGCATGCCGCCGGAAAGCTCCCACGGGAACTTGTCCTCGTAGCCGCCGAGGCCGACGGTGGCCAGCAGGGCTTTGGCCCGCTCAGCATAGTCGGCGCGCCGCGCACGGAACTGCGAACGGTGGGGCTCGACGATCTCCAGGGGCAACAGCACGTTGTCGAGCGTGGTGCGCCAGGGCAGCAGCGTCGGCGCCTGGAACGCCATACCGACGAACTTGAGCGGGCCGGTGACCTTGTTGCCGTCGACCGTGATGCTGCCCCGGGTAGGCTGGCGCAAGCCGGTGGCCAGTTTCATGAAGGTCGACTTGCCGCACCCCGACGGCCCGACGATGGCAATGAACTCGCCGTCGCGGGTCGCCAGGTCGATGGCCTCGACCGCAAACTCGTTGCTAGCTTCGAGTTCCCTGGAGTAGGCCAGCCAGACATCGCGGAAGTCGACGAACGCGGGTGCGGCGCCGGGGTCGCTCAAGCGGGGACTCCGCCGGGACCCGTCTGCCTGCTGCTCACCGGGATCACTTGCCGAGGATGTCGCGGTCCTGCTTGGGGGGCAGGAAGCTGGCGTCGAAGATCCTGGCGGGATCGAGCCGCTCCTTCAGACCGAAAGCGTCGGCGACCTGCGAGGCCATCAGCGCCAGGCGCGGGGCGCTGATCTCGCCGAAACCCTCCGCCCGGGCATCGGCCGTGGCGATCGAGCCGGCGATCGCCAGTTTCAGGCGACGAAGCTCGAGCGCTTCGTCGATGATCGGATCGCGGGCCTTGACTACCTTGACCGCGGCGTCCGGATCGGCCAGCACCTCCTTCACGCCGCGGGTGAATGCCCGCAGGAACGCCTTGATCGCTTCCGGATTCTCCTTGGCAAGCTTCTCCGAGACGATGATCGCGTTGCCGTAGTGCTTCACGCCGTATTGCGGGTAGGGCAGGATCACGATGTCCTCGTCCTTGACGCCGCGCGCGTTCAGGTTCAGCAGCGAGGTGAAGTAGAAGCCGGTGATGGCATCGACGTCGCCGCGAGCCAGCATGGTTTCGCGAAGGGGCGGGTCCATGCTGACCCAGCTGATCCTGGTCTGATCCAGGCCGTTGGCCGCCGCAAAGACCGGAAAGGCTTTGCGGCCGGCGTCGAACACCGGCGCCCCGAGTTTCTTGCCCACCAGGTCCGCGGGCGCCTTGATGCCGGATTTCTTGAGGGCGAAGACCGCCGCGGGCGTATTGTTGTAGACCATCATCACCGCGACCGGCTTGGTGGGGATGTTGGCATTGTTCCCCCAGAACTCCATGAGGGCGGCGAGGTCGGCGAAGCCGACGTCGTAGGTGCCGGAAGCAACCCGGTTGACCGCATTGCCGGAGCCGTTGCCGCTGTCGATCGAGACGTCCAGGTTCTCCGCTTCGAAGTACTTCCTGGCCTTGGGCAGCAGGAACAAGGCTGCCGGCCCTTCGAAACGCCAATCGAGTTGGAACTTGATCGATGTCATCTGTGCGGCGGCGGGTGCCGACGCGGCAGCGGACCCGATCAGCCCGGCGGCCAACCAGCAGGCCAGCCGGCCGGACGGGGATGAGGGCAAGCTCGGGGCGAACATTTTCACTGCGATCTCCAGGGGAAGTCGAAAAGGCGGCGGCAGGACTGAAGGCGCGGCAACGATCGCATCGGAGTCCGCGGCAGCAACAATCCTACCGGATTGTCAGCAGCAAGCGTATCGCTTGCTGATGGGGGCGATTGTGACCGGCCTCGGGTTGAGCGGCATGCCTACTTGAGTTCGACCGAGCCGCTGATCACCAGTGTCACGGTCGCGTCGCCGCCATCGGTCGGCACCGTGGGCGGCGACCCGGCCGATGCCGCGCGCATCTCCATCATCATCGGCCTTGGCGGATTGGGCCCGGCATGGTTGATGTCGAGGCTGCGCAGTTCGTACCCGCTGAAACCGAACGCGGCTGCGGTCTCGGCGGCGCGCTGGTTGAAGGCAGCAGCGGCTTCCTTCAGGAGCCGTGTTTCCTCGCGGCTGCGAGCCGATTCGGTCAGCCTGAACGACACGCCTGCGATCTGAAGATCGGAGGAAAGTTCGCCGGCGAGCGCTCCGGTCGCCCCCAGGTCTTTGCCCTCGAGTACGATGACGCCGCGGACCCGCCAGCCGGTGCGCCTGCCCTGTGGACCCCAGTCGGGCTGGGTGGTTACCGCGCCGAGGTGCGCCTTGACGCCGGCAACGGTTTTCGCCTTTGCGAGCGCCAGGTTGAGGGCAGCCAGGACCTCGTCGTTGAGCTTGCCGGCCGCGGCCCCTGAGCGCTCCACGGCGAGTTGAACCACCATTTCGTCATTGGGCAGTTCGCTGCTGGCGGCTGCCTGCAGTTGCACGGTCGGTCCCGCCAGCGCGGAGGCGGGCGCCAGCAGCGCGGGCAGGGCGGCCAAGGCGGCCAAGGCAAGGTGGGCTGCCAGGGATATTGCGCGCCGGACGGCTCGCCCGCGCTTCGGCCGTTGGATCATGGTTTGCCAGTCGGTAGCCACAGTGGAGGTGGGCTTCGTAGTCGAGCTTCATAATAGCGCACGCACCGAACATGTAAGGAGACGCAGATGAGCTGGTATTCGAAGACATGGACCTGGCTGGACGGCAAGTGGGTCGAGGGCAATCCGCCGATGATGGGGCCTCGCACTCATGCGTCCTGGCTGGGGTCCTCTGTGTTCGACGGCGCGCGCGCGTTCGAAGGCGTGATGCCGGATATCGAAGCCCACTCGCAGCGGGTCAACGATTCGGCCGTGAAGATGGGCATGAAGCCGGTGATGCAGACCGGCGAAATCGTCGCGCTGGCAGCAGAGGGGGTCAAGCGCTTCGACGGCAAGACGGCGTTGTACGTGAAGCCGATGTACTGGGGCGAGGCCGAAGGGCCCGGAACGATAATGCCCGATCCGGACTCCACGCGCTTCTGCCTGTGCCTGTTCGAGGCCGCGATGCCGGAGCCGACCGGATTCTCGCTGGGCGTTTCGCGCTTTCGCCGCCCGACCCTGGAGACGATGCCGACGGACGTCAAGACCGGTGCGCTCTATCCCAACAATGCGCGTGCGCTGAAGGATGCGCTGGATCGCGGCTTCGGCAACGCGATCGTGCTGGACATGCTGGGAAATGTCGCGGAGACGGCGACGTCAAACCTGTTCATCGTCAAGGACGGCGTTATCCTGACTCCGGCCGCCAACGGCACCTTCCTCAACGGCATCACGCGACAGCGCACGATTGCGCTGCT
>JBBRJB010000043.1:0-11350 GCA_038220085.1 Burkholderiales bacterium | reverse complement strand
GCTCCTCGAGCACGGCCTGGACCATCCGCAGGATCTCCTGCGCGGTGAGCGTGAAGCGCGGCCGCCCTTGTGCCAGCGCCGCGTCGAACTCCTGCCGGTTGGCCGGCAGGCCGCCCGCGAGGAAGCTGCGGTCGACCGCGGTCGCGATCACCTGCTCGGCCAGCGAACCCGCGGCTGTCTGGTCCCCCGGCAGGGTGCCGAAGAGCAGGTCGAGCCGGGTGCTCTTCCTGAGATCGCGTTCGAAGGCCTTGATCGGCTCCGACAGGGCGAGCATGAACAGGCGCCTGACGCCGGCCCGGTGGCGGGAGAGGGCCATCGACGGCTCGTCGAAGACCATCAGCTCGACCGCATCGCCCCGATCCACCAGTGCCGGGAATCCGACGATGCCTTCGCCGCCCGGCGTCGAGAGCTCCAGGAGTTCCGGCAGTTCGCTGAAAGTCCAGGTGGTGGATCGCTGTCCGCCGGGCAGGCGTCCGGCACCGCTGCCACCGGCCGCTTCGGCGGCCTTGCCTCCCGCCTGCGCGTCAGCCGGAGTGGCTGCGCCCGGCAGCGACGCCGGCACCACGCTGCTGGCGATCCTCGCGAAGGCGGCCTGAAAACTCGACTGTGCCTTGGCGCCGAGTTCGGCTTTCAGCTGGGGCAGCTGCCGCGACATCGCCAGGAAACGGCCGTGTTCGTCGACCACCTGGAAGTTCATCGACAGGTGCACCGGCAGGGTTTCGGCCCGGAAATCCGACGGCCGCACCGTGATCGACCGCCGCGCCTTCAGGAAATCGACGATCGCATCGAGCAAGGACCCGGCCGGTGGCGTGGTCGAATCCGCCGCGGCCTGGGCGGGCAGGAAATCGGACGCGGTCTGCGACAGCGGCAGGAGATGCCGTCGATAGCGCTGCGGCAATGACTTCAGCAGCGGCTCCACCTTGGCGGCGAGCATGCCCGGCACCAGCCATTCGCATCGGCTCGCGTCGACCTGGTTGAGCAGGTGCAACGGCACGGTCATGGTGACCCCGTCGTTCGCGCTGCCGGGCTCGAAGTGGTAGTCGAGGGCGAAAGTCACGCCGTGCATGAGCAGCTGGCGCGGAAAGCGTTCGCTGTCGATTCCCTCGGTGTCCTTGCGCAGCAGTGCGGCGCGCGAGAGCTGCAGCAGGTCCGGCTCGGCCTGGCGGCGCTCGCGGTACCAGTGCTCGAGCGCGGCGGCGGTGCAGACCCCCGCCGGGATGCGGCTGTCGAACCAGTCGGCCAGCGCCTGCTCGTCCACCAGCAGGTCCGGACGGCGGATCTTGTGCTCCAGTCGTTCGATCTCTGCGATCACCGCGCGGTTGTGGCGGATGAACGGCAATTCGTCCGGCCACTCGCCGGGAACCAGCCCTTCCCGGATCATCAGTTCGCGCGCCAGCGCCGGATCGATCGCCGCGTAGGAGACGCGCCGGCCGGCGTAGACCACCAGGCCGTACAGCACGCCCCGCTCCAGGGCCATGACCTGCCCCGCCTTCTTCTCCCAGTGCGGGCTCGTCCAGCTACGGCTGATGAGGTGGGCCGCGGTGCTCTCGATCCACTCGCCGCGAATCCGCGCGACGGTGCGGGCATAGAGGCGGCCGGTATCCACCATCTCCGCCGCCATGACCCAGCGCCCTGACTTGCCCGCCGCATCGGGCGCCGCACCCGCGACATGCGCGCCGCCGCCATCGGCGGCGACGACGCCAGCCGTCCTGGCCGGCAGTTTGCGGCCGACCGCGGAAGACGGATGAAGCCAGAACTTCTGCTGGTGCGCACCCTGGTAGTGGGCGTCCTCGAGCGCGCGCTCGCCGATATTGCCGAGCAGCCCGGCCAGCAACGCGCGATGCACGGCATCGGGCTTCGCCTCCGACTGGCACAGCGACCAGCGGATGTCGCGCGTGATGTCGCTCAACTGGCCATGGACGTCGGACCACTCCCGCAGCCGGCGTACCGATAGGAACTCCCTCCCGAACCGCACCGCCAGCGCCCGATGCGACTCGCCACGGGCCGCCCGCCCGGCCTGCTGCGACTGCCAATAGCGCCACAGCCGGAGCCACCCCAGGAAGTCGGAACGCGGGTCGGCGAACCGCGCGTGCGCCTGGTCGGCCGCCTGCATCAGCGCGGCAGGCCGCTCGCGCGGATCCTGGGCGGCCAGGGCGGCGGCGATGACCGTCACTTCGGCGAGGCAGTTCAGCTCATGTCCCGCGAGCAGCATGCGGGCGATCCGCGGGTCGACCGGCAGGCGCGCGAGCTGGCGGCCCACCGGCGTCAATTGCCGCCGGTCGTCCATTGCCCCCAGCTCCAGCAGGAGCGCATAGCCGTCGGCAATGGCCTTGGGTGATGGCGGGTCAAGGAACGGAAAGGCATCCACTTCGTCCAGCCCCAGGCTGCTCATGCGCAGGATCACTGCCGCCAGCGACGAGCGCAGGATTTCAGGTTCCGTGTACTGCGGGCGCTGCCGGAAGTCGTCTTCGTCGAAAAGGCGCACGCAGGTGCCGTCCTGCACCCGGCCGCATCGGCCGGCGCGCTGGTTCGCGGCAGCCTGCGAGATCGGCTCGATATGGAGCTGTTCGACCTTGCCGCGAATCCGGTAGCGGCGTACCCGCGCCAGGCCGCTGTCGATCACATAGCGGATCCGCGGCACGGTCAGCGAGGTTTCCGCCACGTTGGTGGCGAGCACCACCCGCAATGCGGGGCCCGGAGAGAACACCCGCTGCTGGTCGGCACTGCCGAGTCGGGCAAACAGGGGAATGACCTCGGCGGCTGCCAGCAGGCGCCCGACGACGCCGGCGGCGGCTCGCCGGCCGCCACCTGCCGCCGCCCGCGCGGCCGCCCGGCGAAGGTGATCAGCGCACTCGCGGATCTCCCGCTCGCCCGGCAGGAACACCAGAACGTCGCCGGCGGCACGCGACCACAGCTCGACGATCGCCGTCTCGATCGCCGACGGCAAGTCGGTCTCGTCCTCCTCATCCGCCGCGGCCGGCTCCTTCTGCGCCGGCCGGGCCCGGGCATCGGCCTGGGGACGGTCCGGAGCCTGGAGCGGCCGATAGCGGATCTCCACCGGAAACAGCCGCCCGGACACCTCGATTACCGGCGCGGGGATCTCGCCACGCGCGAAGTGCCGGGCAAAGCGGGTTGCATCGATGGTCGCCGAGGTGATCACCAGCTTGAGATCGTCCCGCCGGGGACCGTCGATCAGCCGCTTCAGGTAGCCGAGCAGGAAATCGATGTTGAGGCTGCGCTCGTGAGCCTCGTCAATGCTGATCGTGTCGTAGCGGGAAAGCAGCGGGTCGTTCTGCGATTCGGCCAGCAGGATGCCGTCGGTCATCAGCTTGATGCGCGCAGTGCGGGAGACCTTCTCGTTGAAGCGGATCTTGTAGCCGACGTCGACACCAAGCGGCGTGCCGAGTTCGGCGGCGATCCGCTGGGCCACGCTGGTCGCCGCCAGCCGGCGCGGCTGGGTGTGGCCGATCAAGCCCCCACGCCGGCCGGCGGGGTCGCGCCACCCGCGCCCCGCGGCAAGGCAAAGCTTGGGCAACTGGGTGGTTTTACCGGATCCGGTCTCGCCGCAGACGATGATTACCGGGTGCTGCCTGATGGCGTCGATAATCGGTTGTCGATGGGCCGAAACCGGCAGGTCATCGATCAGTTGCCGCAGTTCGGCCGGAATCGACGCCTCCGGGCCGGAAGCACTGGAATCGTTCGGTTCGCTGACAATCGGGCCAGCCGGATCGGCCCGGCCGGCGGCGTTAACAGGCACATTCACGACAAAATTATAATGACCCGCAAATGAACGTTCCGATCCCACCCCCGCCCCCGCAGGGCCTGCCGGTCCCGCCGCCCGCGCCGGACCCGCTGGAGCCCGCCGCAGTGCCGGCGCCCGCGCCGCTTCCCAACGATCAGTTCGTCGCCTGGTTGCGACGGGTGGCGCCCTACATCCACGGTTTTCGCGGCAAGACGTTCGTCATCGGCGTCCCCGGCGAGATGATCGTCAACGGCGGCATCAACGCCCTCATCCAGGACCTGAGCCTGCTGCACGCCATGGGCATGCGGATCGTCATCGTCAACGGCTGCCGCCCGCAGATCAACGAACAATTGCGCCTGCGCGGACAGGAGGCGCGCTACCACAACGACGTCCGGATCACCGATCAGGTGGCGCTGGAATGCGCCAAGGAAGCGGCCGGCGAGATCCGCCTGGATATGGAAGCCGGCTTCTCCCAGGGCTTGCCGAACACGCCGATGGCCAATGCCGGTGTGCGCGTCATTTCCGGCAATTTCGTCCTGTCGCGGCCGGTCGGCATCGTCGACGGCGTGGACTTCATCTACAGCGGCCTGGTGCGCAAGGTGGACGCGCAGATGATACGGCTCGCGCTCGACAACGGGCTGATCGTGCTGCTGTCCAACATCGGCTACTCCGCCACCGGCGACGCTTTCAACCTGTTGATGGAGGACGTCGCCGCCGCCACTGCGATTGCACTGGATGCCGACAAGCTGGTCTTCGTGAGCGAGGTCGACGGTATCGTCGACTCGGAAGGACGGATTCTCTCTGAGATCTCGGAAGCGCAGGCCAAGCGGCTGCTGACCGACAACAGCGTCCCCAATCCTGCACGCGCCTACCTGGGTGCGGCCCTGCATGCCTGCGAGGGCGGCGTCGCCCGCTCGCATGTGGTGCCGTTCTCGATGGACGGTTCGGTGCTGCTGGAGTTCTTCCTGCACGACGGGGTCGGCTCGATGGTGGTCGAGGAGACCCTCGAAGCCCTGCGTGAAGCCACGATCGACGACGTCGGCGGCATTCTCGCCATCATTCAGCCGCTCGAGGAGGACGGTACCCTGGTCAAGCGGGACCGGGCCCTGATCGAAGCGGAAATCACCAACTTCACCGTGATCGAGCACGATCGCGTCATCTTCGGGTGCGCCGGCCTCTACGCGTTCCCGGAGGAGAACCTGGCGGAAATGGCCTGCCTGGCGGTCAATCCGGAGTCGCAGGGACTGGGGGACGGTGAGCGCCTGCTGCGACGGATCGAGCAGCGCGCGCGGGCGCTGGGCATCACCCGCCTGTTCGTCCTGACCACGCGCACCGCGCACTGGTTCCTGCGCCGCGGCTTCGTGCTGGGCAGCGTCGACGACCTGCCGGTCTCGCGCAAGAAGCTGTACAACTGGCAGCGCAAATCGCTGGTCCTGCTGAAGACCCTCTAGGAGCCTGCGCGGCGGAAGGAGGAGGGCGCGTTGGGCTTGCGCCCCCTTCCTTCTCCGCGCAGGCTCCTGAGAGCCTGGCGAAGTATGGGCAGGGGTCGCGCGGTCTGCGCGACAGGCAGACTAGAATCGGGACCGAAGAGACCAGCCAGGAGCACCCGATGTCGCGTACCGTCCATTGCATTAAGTTGAAGAAGGAAGCAGAGGGGCTGGAATTCCCGCCCTATCCGGGGGAGCTGGGCAAGAAGCTCTGGGAGAGCGTGTCCAAGGAAGCCTGGCAGGCCTGGCTGAAGCACCAGACGATGCTGGTCAACGAGAACCGCCTCAACCTCGCCGACACCCGCGCCCGCAAGTACCTGGCCCAGCAGATGGAAAGCTACTTCTTCGGTGACGGCGGCGACCAACCGGTGGGCTACGTGCCCCCGTCGCACTGAGCGATTACGGCTGCCGGGCGTGGTGCTCTTGAACGCCGGCAGTGCCTGCAACCAGCAGCACATCCGCGCGGCGCCGGGCGAACAGGCCCACGGTGACCACGCCGGGCCACTGGTTGATCCGGCGCTCCAGTTCCAGAGGATCGTCGATTCGCAGGCCGGCCGCGTCGAGGATCAGGTTGCCGTTGTCGGTGACGAATCCATCGCGCAGCGTCACGGTGGCGCCGATGTCCCGCAGTTCACCCGCGATCAGCGTCCGTGCCATGGGGATGATCTCCACCGGCAGGGGAAAGCCCCCGAGCACCGGCACCTGCTTGGACTCGTCGACGATGCACACGAACTGCCGGCTCGCCTGCGCGATGATCTTCTCCCGGGTCAGCGCGCCGCCACCGCCCTTGATCAGCGCAAACGCGGGATCCACCTCGTCGGCACCGTCGACATAGACATCGATTCCCCCCGCCTCGTTCAGGTCGAGCACTTCGATCCCCGCGTCCCGCAACAGGCTGCTGCTGCGCTTGGAACTGGAGACGACGCGCGGGAAATCGGAGCGGCGAGCCGCCAGCGCTTCGATGAAAAAGGCGACGGTGGACCCGCTGCCGACGCCCACAACCTTGCCCGGCGTGAGAAAGTGCAGCGCCTGTCCTGCGGCGGCTCGCTTGAGAGCGGCGCGCGGATCGACCGCGCCGGTGGGCGGGATGCTCACAGGCTCATTGCCTCACCGGGGCGAAGGACCGTGTGCGCGCTCGGCCGGGCGCCGGTCACACCACGATCGCGTCTTGCGCGCCGCTGCCGGTGGCGACCAGCGAGGCGGGATTGACCCCGGTCTTTCGCCACCAGGTTTCGAAATCCGTGGCGGTCAGGGGCCGGGTGAAGTAATACCCTTGCACCATCTGGCAACCCATTTTCTGCAACGCGACCAGTTCGTCCCGGTTTTCCACGCCCTCCGCCGTAATGGTGAGGCGCAGGGCCGAACCGAGCGCCACGATGCCTCGCACCACCATCAATTGCTGGGGGTTGATCTGCATCTCCTGGATGAAAGAGCGGTCGATCTTGAGGCAGTCGAGCGGCAATTGCGTCAGGTAGGCAAGCGACGAATAGCCCGTGCCGAAGTCGTCAAGGGCGAGCCGCACGCCCAGGTCCTTGAGCATGCGCAAGGCCGTCAGCGCCTTCTCGATGTCCTGCATCACGTCCGACTCGGTCAGTTCCAGCGTGAGGGTGCTGGGCGCCAACTGGGTCGCTTCCAGCGCCTGCGCGACCGCCTTGGTCAGCGATGGCTGAACCAGGTGGCGGACGTTGATGTTCACCGAGACGCTGGTCACGCCCACGCCCCGCAGCTGCCAGCGACGCACCTGCTGCAAGGCTTCAGAGATCGCCCACTCGCCCATGCGGAACACCAGGCCGTTTTCCTCGGCCAGCGGGATGAACGAAGCCGGGGTGATCATCTGGCCCCCCCGCATCCAGCGCATCAGCGCTTCCGCGCCCGTGATCCGACCGGTGCGGGCATCGACGATCGGCTGGTAGTGAAGCACCAGCTCATTGCGATCGACCGCGGTGTGAAGCGCCGCTTCCAGGTCGAAGTTGCTGCGCAGGTGCTCGCCGAACTCCTCGCTGAAGAGGACGGCGGTATTGCCGCCCTGGCGCTTGCCGACGCCGAGCGCCACGTCCGCCTTGGCGAGCAGGGCCTCGATGTTGCGACCGTGGGTCGGGTAGACGGCCATGCCGATCGAGCATCGCAGCAGCATGTCGAGCCCGTCGAAGGAGACCGGCCGCCGTAGATGGGCGAAGGCGATTTCCGCCGTCTTTTCGGCAGCGGCGCCCGACGGCAGGCTCGGGAACATCAGGGCGAATTCGTCTCCGGAGAGGCGACCGATGATCAGGCCGCCACGCCGGGCCTGCTCGCCTGGCGCCTCGCCGCCCTCCGCCGGCGCCGCTGCAAGGTTGCGAAACGCGTACTGAAGCCGCTGACCGACTTCCACCAGCACCCGGTCGCCGACCTTCTGGCCGAGCGAATCGTTCAGGCGCTTGAAGCGGTCCACGTTGACCAGCATGATCGCCGCGCAGTGCCCGGGCTCGCGCGACTGGCGCAGACCGGCCTCCCCGAGTTCGAGGAAACCGGTCCGGCTGGCCAGGCCGGTCAGCTGGTCACGATGAGTCTGCTCGCGCATCGAGCGCACACTTTCCTGGGCGACCGAGGCCATGTCCTTGACGCGGTCGAGCTGCAGCCGGCTGTCTGCCAGTGCCTTGGCCGCGCTGACCAGATGGAGCAGGCGCTCGGACAAGAGGGTCCATTGCAGCGACTTGAGAAAATAGTCGCTCACGCCACACTGGAAGGCCCGGTCGATCATCGAATCGTCATTGCGCCCCGACAGCATCACGATCGGGATCTGGCGCGGGGCGATCAGTTCACGCAGGCGGCCGATGGCGTCGAAGCCATTGGAGTCGGGCAGAGTGTCGTCCAGCAGCACCGCGTCCGGGCTGGTGCGTCCGAACACCGGCAGCGCCTTCGCCAGCGAATCGACGACCTGAACGTCGATGCCACGCTCGCCGAGTCCGACCAGAACAAGGTGTTGCCACGCCGGATCGTCCTCAATTAGCAACACCTTCAGGCTTGCCGATCCGGATCGCAGCAGAGAATCTGTATCCAAGACGCTACTTATGTTTTGATCATCAATAGACTGCCGGGTGCTGGTCAGCTGCCTCAGGGCCAGGAGCTGATCCAAAGACCGTGCGGTTCCGACCGAGTGGGAAGGTCACTATTTTCCACGAAATGAGCCCCCGCGACCCACCTATCGTCACAATGCGACAAATCAGCCGACCTTATGCTCAGATCCGATCGCAATGCCTGATCACCTGCGTCTTGCTTGCACTCGTTGCCACGTCGGCGTCGGCCCAGACACCGATCGGTCCCCCGGGCCGGCCCGGAACCCTGCCGGACATCGTCGACGACGAACCGGAACTGGATGACATCCGGTTCGCGATAGGCATGGCCGCCAGCGTTTCACCCAGCTATTCCGGCTCCGACAAGATCGGCTTCGGGGTGGCGCCTGCGGCCCGCCTGGTCTGGCGCGGCTATTCGATCAGCACCTCGAGCGTTTCCCGGGCCACGGCGTCTGCCGGCACCAATCGCAGCGCTGAAACCGGCCTCACCGGACCGCTCTACCGCCGAAACTCGTTTGCCTTCGGCTTCGGCGCGTCGCTCAATCGAGGCCGGCGCATCGGTGAAGAGGACGCCCGGATGGGGTTGAAAGAGCTTCCCAGCACCCTGATCGCCAGGCTGCGAATGCGTTACTACATCAACCCCGACCTGGTGATCACCACGACACTGGTCGGTGACGTGCTCGGGCGCCAGAAAGGGATCGAACTGCCGATCGGCGTCGGCTGGCGCCGCCAACTGCGCCCGAAACTGATGTTCAACGCCGATGCCGGCCTGACGCTGGTCGACGCCAAGTCGATGGACAACAACTACGGCATCGGCCCTATGGAACAGGCAGCCAGCGGCTTGCCGCTCTACGACCCCAAAGCCGGCTTGCGCGAGGTGTCCGGCTCGCTCGGCCTGGTCGGCGAACCTTCCGAACACTGGGTCTGGGTCACCCGTCTGAGCCTGGTGCGACTGGTGGGGCCGGCTGCGAAGAGCCCGATCGTGAAGCAGGCCTGGCAGCCTTCCCTGCTGGTCGGGTTCGCCTACCGCTTCACGCTCTATTGAGTCCGGTACGACAAGCGGCTCCCGTGCGCCTCGGGGTCTCCAACCTGCTCTGGGAGCGAGACCTCGATCAGGACGCGGCGCGCCTGCTTCAGCGACGCGGTATCGACGCAATCGACATCGCGCCGACCCGCTACTTCGACCGGATCGCCGAGGCAACCGGCGAAGACTGGCGAGCGATCCGGCGCTTCTGGCGGCAACATGGCATCGAAGTCACCGGCATGCAAGCACTGCTGCACGGCACCGACGGGCTCAGTATCTTCGGCAACGACGAGGTGCGTCGCCGCACCGGCATCCACCTGTGCATGATTCTCCAGGCAGCGGCGGAGCTGGGCGCCAGGCAACTGGTATTCGGCTCATGGCGCAATCGCCGACGCGGCACCCTCGATCTCGAGACGGCATTGGCACGAGCCGCTGACTTCTTCGGCCCGTTGGCGGCTCAGGCCGAACGCCTCGGCGTCTGCCTGAGCGTCGAACCGATCGACGCCGGCTACGGCAATGACTTCCTGCTGGAGCATGACGAAGCCGCCCGCCTGGTGACTCTGATTGCCAGCGCCGGCTTCGGACTGACACTGGACGTCGGTTGCATCGCCCTCGCCGGCGAGGACGTGGTCGCGGTGGTCGGGCGACACGCGGCGCTCATCACCCATGTGCAACTGGCCGAACACCAGCTTGCACCGCTCGACGCGGCCAACCCGATACACGCCCTGGCCGGCCCGGTCGTTCGTGACAGCCTGGCGGGTCGTGTAGCATGTATCGAGGCACTGACGCCGCCGGAATCGACATCGTTGCAGGCGATCGGGCAATCGCTGAATGTCGCGCAGCAGTACTACGGCTGACGGCAACAGAATCAGATCGCGGGAGGATACAGATGGACTTGAACTACTCTGCGGACGAAGCGGCCTTTCGCACCGTCGTGCGCAACTGGCTGCAGGCCAGTATCCCGCCCCACCTCAAGGAAAAGGTGGCCGCCTACCAGGAACTCGATCGCGAGGACCTCCTGGCCTGGCAGCGGATTCTCGCCACCAAGGGCTGGGTGGCGCCATCCTGGCCGGTCGAGTGGGGCGGCACCGACTGGAATTCCGTTCAGCGCTACATCTTCGAGGAGGAGTGCGGGCTGGCGGGTGCTCCGCCCCTTGTGCCCTTCGGGCTCGCGATGTGCGCGCCGGTATTGATCCAGTTCGGCTCGCAAGCCCAGAAGGAGCGATTCCTGCCGAGGATCTATCATGGCAAGGACTTCTGGTGCCAGGGATATTCGGAGCCGGGCTCGGGGTCGGACCTGGCGTCGCTGAAGACCCGTGCCGAACGCCGATCGGATCATTACCTCGTCAACGGCCAGAAGATATGGACGACGATGGGGCATTTCGCCGACTGGATCTTCTGCCTGGTCCGGACCGACTTCGGCACTTCGATCCGTCAGGAAGGCATCAGCTTCCTGTTGATCGACATGAAGACACCGGGCATCAGCGTACGCCCGCTGATCCTGATGGACGGCGGCCACGAGGTCAATGAAGTCTTCTTCGAGAACGTCAAGGTGCCGCTGGAGAATCTGGTCCATGAGGAAGGCAAGGGCTGGACCGTTGCCAAGTTCCTGCTCGGACATGAACGGCTCAACACCGGCAGGGTTGGCGCATCGAAGCGCGAACTGGCGACGCTCAAGCGCTACGCCGCAAGCCGCCAGCGCAACGGCCGGCCGCTGCTGGACGATCCCCGGTTTGTCGACCAGCTGGCGGAACTGGAAATCGACCTGATGGCCCTGGAAATCACCAACCTCCGTTTCCTGGACCAGTTGCGCGGCGGCAAGTCGCCGGGTGCGGGGGTTTCGATGCTGAAGATCCGCGGTACGGAAATCCAGCAACGGCTGACCGAACTCGCGATGGAAGCCGGCGGCGCGCACGCCATGCGGGTTTCCGATGCCGAAGGCGACGAAGCGAAGTACGCGGCGACGCTCGGCCTGCGCTACTGCAATTTCCGCAAGACTTCCATCTATGCCGGCTCCAACGAGATCCAGCGCAACATCATGGCCAAG